>JAAWOG010000088.1 GCA_022799355.1 Lachnospiraceae bacterium
ACAGCGAATTACCGTGAAGCGCACAAAAGGATTTACCGATGCGCTAGCAGCGGGAAATTCTTTTAGTCCCCCGTGCGCTGAAGGGCAATTCGCGGAACTATAATAGGAGAAAACAATGAACAAAACCCCATCCCAAAAGAAAAAAGCATTCCTGGAAATTATCCTGTTTTTTCTGTTTATGATGATTCTCACGGCAGTCATAACCTTCGCGGAAAAATTTTTGCCTTCCACCGGACCTCTCATCGGCGTTTTATTCTATCTCTTTCCCTGCGTCATAATCCTTTTTTATGTTTCAAAGGTGGAGAAGACACCTTTCTCCTCCATAGGCCTTATCAGGCTCCGTTTTCAGGATATTCCTGCAGGGCTGCTTTTAGGTTTCTGCATGTTTGTCGTGCAGCAGATACCGCTTCTTATCATGAAAATGGATTATTCCGCTTATGCCATGACACCGGAACCGGGCTATATCATTGCCACTTCCCTCTACTGCTTTTTATGTGTGGGCTTTGCGGAGGAGCTGATCTTCCGCGGATTTATTCTGCATAGAACATTATCCGTATGCCCCTCTAAAATACTCTCCGTTGTCGTCAACATCCTGTTTTTTTATGCCATTCACTGGTCTTCCATGCAGTTTGTCTTCGGCGAATTTTACAATCTGTCCACAAATGTCATCATTTTATGTATTTATCTTTTCCGCTCCAAAAGAAAAAGCCTGTTTCCGCTTATGATTGCCCATGGATTTTATGATACCCTGACCTCCGTGCTCCTTCCCGTCTTTGTTTATCTCATACAATGAACGGCCTATTTAGGAAATAAAAAATTTTCGGGCATTTCCTGTCACACGCCCGCCTTTCGATTGTCTAATATAATATGGAGGTAAATAGATTGAAATTTGAAATTTTCAATCACGAGATTTGTGCCCGCGCGCTGCCTGACACAAACCCGTAAGCCATATTATGGATAAGCCATACTATGGATAAGCCATATCATGGCTTTATGCAATAAAGCAGCGCAGAAATGAGGAGAAATATGGACAACAAAACAAACGAAGAACTGTTGCTTTTAATCAGGCAGGCCGCCGCAGGGGATAAGAGCGCGCTGGAAACCGTTATCCTCAGCGTGCAGGATCTGGTATTCAACCTGTCCCTGCGAATGCTCGGGACTTTTCCGGACGCCGAGGATGCATCCCAGGAGATTTTACTGAAAATCATCACTCATCTGTCCTCCTTCAGGGGAGAGAGTTCCTTTTCCACCTGGGTATTCCGTATTGCGCTCAACCATCTGAAAAATTACCAAAAGCATATGTTCGCAAAGTTCCCTCTCAGTTTTGAGTTTTACGGGGACGACATTCTGAACGGAAAAATTGACGATGTACCGGATCTGACACAGGATGTGGAGAAATCCATTCTGGCGGAAGAGCTGAAACTGTCCTGCACAAATGTTATGCTTCAATGCCTTGATGCGGAAAGCAGATGCATTTTTATCCTGGGGACCATGTTCCGGGTGGACAGCCGCATTGCGGGCGATATTCTGGGGATCACTCCCGAAACATACAGGCAGAGATTATCCAGAATACGAAAGAAAATGGCGGAATTTCTGGGAGAATACTGCGGAGAATACGGATGCGGCAAATGCCATTGTATCAATCGCGTCAACTATGCCATCCAAAACCACCGGATTTCTCCGGACAAGCTGGATTTCACCGGCGCAGCGCCCGCCGCTTATCAGACTATGGTGGAAGTAAAGCAGGCAATGGAGGCAGTTGACGATTTGTCGGAGGAATTTTCTTTCTGCAAAACGTACCAATCTCCGGAGGCACTCAAAACATTTATCAAAAAGTTTCTGGACAGTACAACGATATCTGTCATTCAAAATGCATAGGAGGTAACCGGCATCATGAATATATCAGCCATATTACAATATCTGACGGATTTAAGCGAAAACAACAACCGGGAATGGTATCACGCGCACAAACCGGAATATAAAGCGGCAAACGAAGAATTTGAGGCACTTGTGCAGGATCTTATCTTCCGCATCGGGGAATTTGATCCGGCCATTTTACACAATGTCCCCAAGTCGCTTACTTTCAAGCTGAACAGAGACACACGGTTCAGCCACGATAAATCCCCCTATAACCCTGCCTTCCGCGCCCACATTTCCTCTATGGGGAAACTGCCCGTCCCGGTCGGGTATTATCTTATGATAAAACCGGGAGACAAATCCTTTTTGGGCGGCGGACTGTTTGCGGATATGTTCAAAGACGCGACAACGATGGTGCGGGACTATATCTCTGCAAATGGCGCGCAGTGGGAACAGATCATTCACGCGCCGGATTTTAAAAAACATTTCACCGTACAGGGGACAAGCCTTAAAAATGTTCCTGCGGGATATGACAAAGAACATCCCCAGGCAGAATTTTTAAAGTACAAGAGCTGGTATCTGGAATATCCCATCAAAGACGCGGAACTCGCCGATGCCGGACAGTTTCTCGACCGCGCAGTGGATCTTTTCCGCCGTATGAAGCCGTTTAACGACTATTTAAACAAAGCGCTTGCGGACTTTCAGATGCCGACGCGGTAAAGAATAAAGAGTCCGGCTTGCCGGACTCTTGCGCCGAAGCGCGGCTGCATCAGCAGCCATATTCCTTTGCGCGAAGTGTGCATCCCCGCGGAGCGTTTTTATTTCATAGGACGCAATTACCTATGAAATGAAATAACACGGGCGGATATCCTCCTTTCGGGAGACAACCAGCCCGTTTTCAGCATCTTACATCCAGAAACTGCAGTTTTCCGTGAATCCTCATCCGAACGGAATCCGCCGGTACAAAAATGCAGTCGCCTCTGTAGATTTCCAGCATGGTATCCTCGAAAGTCACCGTGCCGCATCCCTCCATGCAGAGCAGAATACGAAAACTCCATTCATCCGCCCTGAAAGTCACGATCTGGCGCCGTTCCGTATTCACCAGCATACGGTGCACCTCGAAATACCGGCATCTGCCCAGAAGTTCCCTGGCACATCCGGGCTCATACCGGAGTACCCTGAGAGGCTGCCCGGGCTCTTCCGACTGTGTCAGATCCGCCGCATCCAGCGCCTTTTTTATATGAAGCTGTCTCTTTTGCCCGTTCCTATCCTTCCTGTCATAGTCATACAGCCGGTAAGTCAGATTGGAATTTTCCTGGATCTCCGCAATCAGACAGCCCGCCCCGACGGCATGGATGGTACCGGCCTTTATCAGAAAAACCTGATCCTTTTTCACCGGTACTTTCCGCAAATACCGATCCAACTCTCCCTCCTGCGCCGCCCGCTGAAGTTCTTCTTTTTCCGCCTTCCGTTTCAGCCCGTAAACGATCCCGGCATCCTTCGCCGCATCCATCATATACCACAGCTCCGTCTTTCCCTGCTGCCCCCTCTCATGCTCCTTGGCATAGGCATCCGTGGGATGCACCTGCACAGACAGGTCCTGTTTCGCGTCAATGAATTTCACCAGAACCGGAAGCTGTCCCGCCGGGATGCCGCTTATGCCGCCCCCGTGGCTTCCCAGATACTCAGGATGCTTTTTCAAAACCTCCGAAAGTTCCATCCCCTGATGCGCCCCGCCTGCCACCCTGGATATACCGTCGGGATGTGTAGAGCATTCCCAGCTCTCCGCCAGATGGGAAAGAGCCGTCTCCTTCACCATATCCTCCTGCAGTCTCTTCCCGCCCCACAGATAATCCTTTCCCACCGGCTTGCAAAGAAACGGTTTATTTTTTTCCATTTTTTTAATCTCCGTTCCGATTGGTTCTCTCCCGGCGTCCGGCTCAGCAAAAGTCATACTTCACCTTGTCTTCCACCGAAATCTCCTCCCCGATCTGCACCTCGATCAGTTTCAGTTCCGTCTCCGCGATCACCGTATGCCGGCATCCCGCACTCATGGTGATCACATCCCCTCTCTCCACCTTCTGTTCCATCCCGTCCACAACGGTCCTTCCGCTTCCCGAGATCACGGTCCACACCTCATCCCGGTATTTGTGGGCATGATAGTTCATGGAATGTCCCGCATGTAATGTCACCCTGATCGTCATGCTGCCCTTCTCCACATCCAGAACCCGATAACTCCCCCAGCTCTTCTCCGCAAACCTGATCCGATTGTCCATACTGTCCACAAATGGCTTCATATAGGAACTCTGTCCTTTGTCCGCCACAAGGATTCCCTCCGGAGAAGCGGAGATCACCACATTTTTCAGCCCCATGGCAAGAATCGGCACATCCATCTCATTCACAATATGAACACCCCTGCACGCCTCATCCATAACTCCCTGCCCCACCACTGCCTCTTCCATGGCTTCCGTCAGCGTATTCCATGTCCCCAGATCCTTCCACTGCCCCGGAAACCGCATCACCTGAATGCTTGTTTCCTTCTCCGCCACCGCATAATCAAAAGATATGTTTGTCAGCGTATCATATTTTTCATACAGATCCTGATAGTCCGTAAAATCCGTCTGCTCCTGCGCCTTTTTTAAAAGATATCCCAGTTTACAGGCAAATACGCCGCCGTTCCAGAGCCCTCCCTGCGCGATATATTCCCTTGCCTTCTCCGCCGTCGGCTTTTCCTGAAAGGTTTTTACAGCAGTGATATCCCCATCGTCCGCCGGGATAATATAACCGTACTTTTCACTCGGATAAGCCGCCCCTATCCCCAGAAGGACCAGATTCGCCTCTCCCCGCTCCGCCTGCGATACCAGATCCTTCAGCGCCATAAAGTAATCTTTTTCCACATAGGGATCGACCGGACAGACCACAACGCTCTCCTGCGGGCTGATTCCCTGTATATCCTTCAGGTGTGCCGCCGCCAGCGCCATCGCCCAGAAAGTATCCTTCCTGCATGGTTCGGCGGATATCGCCACCTTCTCCCCCAACTGATTGTGGATGGCCGATATCTGCGATTTACCGGTTGCCACGGTGATGTTTGCCTCCGCGTCCGCCTCTCTGATCTGGCGGTACACCCGCTGCACCATGGATTCGTAGCCGCCGTCCTTTGTTCTGAATATTTTGATAAACTGCTTGGAACGGACATCGTTAGAGAGAGGCCAAAGCCTTTTTCCCGATCCGCCGGACAATAAAATGATATTCATACTTTTCAATCCCCCTCCTGTCTTTCCGTTCCGGCTGATCTGCTTAAAAAATCCTCATAGCTGAGCCGGATGCCCTCCTCCAGTTCCGTATCGTACCGCCAGCCCAGCCTTTCGGCTTTGCCAATATCCAGAAGCTTTCTCGGCGTTCCGTTGGGCTTTGATGTATCCCATGATATTTTCCCCTGATAACCGGTCACTTTTGCCACAAGTTCCGCCAATTCCTTTATGCTGATCTCCTTTCCCGTCCCCGCATTCACGGTCTCATCCCCGCTGTAATGTTTCATCAGAAACACACACAGCCCGGCCAGATCATCCACATAGAGAAACTCCCGCAGGGGGGAGCCGTCTCCCCAGCATACCACCGTCTCATCTCCCCTCTCCTTCGCCTCATGGAACCGCCTAATCAGCGCCGGCAGCACATGGGATCTGTCAGGATGATAGTTGTCTCCCGGTCCGTACAGATTCGAAGGCATCACGGAAATATAGTCTGTGCCATACTGCCTGTTCAGAAACTCGCAGTATTTCAGTCCGGATATCTTTGCCAGTGCATAGGCTTCGTTGGTCTTTTCCAGCGCCGAAGTCAGCAGACAGCTCTCCTTCATGGGCTGGGGCGCCATCCGCGGATAGATACAGGATGAACCCAGAAATTCCAGCTTCCTGCACCCATATTTCCAGGCCGCATGGATCACATTCATTTCCAGCATCATATTCTCATACATAAAATCCGCCGGCGCCTCCTGGTTTGCCATAATACCGCCCACCCTTGCCGCCGCCAGAAACACATATTCCGGTTTTTCCCGCTCAAAAAACCTCTCCACCGCATCCTGCCTGCAAAGATCCAGCTCCTTATGAGTCCTTGTCACAATATTTTCATAGCCCTGTTTCAGCAGTTCCCTCACAATAGCGGAACCCACCATTCCCCTGTGCCCCGCCACATAAATTTTTGCCTTCTTCTCCATCTCAACCCTCATTTTTCCGGTCATGTTCCACCATAATTTTCACCAGTTCCTCAAACTTCGTCTTTGTCGGATTCCATCCGAGCCGCGTCCTCGCTTTCGTGGGATCGCCCAGAAGGTTTACCACATCCGTGGGACGGTAAAACTCCGGTGACACTTCCACCAAAACCCTGCCTGTCTTTTTGTCGATCCCTCTCTCCTTCTCTCCCTCTCCCTGCCATTCCAGTTCTATCCCCACATAGCGAAACGCCAGTTCTGCAAACTCCCGCACGGAGTGCTGCTCTCCGGTAGCAATCACAAAATCATCCGGCTCATCCTGCTGCAGGATCAGCCACATACATTCCACATAATCCTTCGCATAGCCCCAGTCCCGCAGTGAGGAGAGATTCCCCAGATACAGTTTCTCCTGTTTTCCCCGGGCGATCCGCGCCGCCGCCAGCGTAATCTTTCTTGTCACAAAGGTCTCTCCCCTTCTTTCCGATTCGTGATTAAACAAAATACCGGAACAACAGAACATCCGATAAGCCTCCCGGTATTCCCTGACAATCCAGAAACCGTACTGCTTTGCCACGGCGTAGGGCGAATAGGGATGAAAGGGCGTCGTCTCCTTCTGGGGCACTTCCTCCACCCTGCCATACAGTTCGGAAGTGGAAGCCTGATAAATCCGGCAGGTCTTTTCCAGCCCGCAGATTCGGACCGCTTCCAGCACCCTGAGCACCCCCAGGGCATCCACATCCGCCGTATACTCCGGCACGTCAAAGGACACCTGTACATGGCTCTGGGCCGCCAGATTGTATATCTCATCCGGCCTGACCTCCCCGATCAGTCTGACGATGCTTAAGGAGTCTCCCAGATCCCCATACTTCACATGAAAGTTTTCTTCTCCTTCCAGATGCGCAATCCTCTCCCGATAGTCCACCGAAGAACGCCGTATCATGCCGTACACTTCATATCCTTTTTCCAGCAGAAACTCCGCCAGATAGGAACCGTCCTGTCCCGTTACGCCTGTAATCAAAGCCCGCTTTTTCATGTTTTTCTCTCCTGTATTAATATTTTTGCATTTATCTTGCCTTACTATACGCCTTTATTATCTATGCTGTTACATAAATTATTGCTTATAATTTGCATAATATTGACTTCTCCAAATAAAACATACCGCATCATGGCTGCAATCGAGTAGGAGAAATCTTTCCCCCTACTTTGCGCAGAGTGCGCATCCTCGCGGAGCGTTTTTATTTCATAGAACGCAATTTCCTATGAAATAAAAAAACGGGGCAGCCGAAACTGTCCCGCCAATAAAACCAGGCTTTAAAGGATTCCCTGAAACTCCCGGCGGATGCCTTTTTGCGTCATACCGGCACCCACAATATAAACTACTCGATCGCCCCAATTCCCTCACGGTTCAATCTCTCCAGATGATCCCGCATGTTCTGCAGCAGTTCCGGCGAATGCCCCATCCAGCCCACTACCTCGCCCACAATCCTGAGCGGTTCCTGCGTGCGGTAAGATTTTGTGGGATTGCCGGGAAATTTCTTGTCCGTCACATTCGGATCGTCCTCAAACTCACCGGTCGGTTCCACGACATAAATCCTCTGCCTGCCGTTCCCTGCCGCTAATTCCGCACCCCAGACTGCCGCATCCAATGTTCCCGCAAAATAGACATACTTCGCCGTCCTGTCCGCATAGTTGGACAAAAATCCCTTTGTCAGAAAGTCACCCGTCTTTAAATCCGCCTTCGTTCCGTGAAAAAAGGAACCGCGGCTAAATGTTATCTTCTCTTCCATTTAAGCCTCCTTTCGATTACAGGTCCCATTATATTTTAAAAATTCCCGCATATCAAGGCTGTAAATATCAGCTCTTTTATTGTATACTGAAAGTGGGAGGAAGGTCAGTACCGACAGGAGATCCGCCCTGATGCAGAAACGGAGGAAAACATGAAAAATACCAGCTACCACGGTGAATACGTCACCTCCAACCGGATACTCTACACCCCTTCCGAATTTGCCAGGGAAAATCTTCTGTATCTGCAGGAGATCGGCCAGGTACACGCCAGACGCCCTCATATCAGCACCCATCCCGGGCTCGCCTCCTACCTTTTTATGATGGTACTCTCCGGCAGCGGTACGCTCTCCTATCTCGGGGAAGAATACCGTCTCTCCGGCGGCGACTGCGCCCTTATCAACTGCAAAAACGAATACTACCATAAAAGCTCCGAGGATCTCTGGACCATCCGATGGATACATTTTTACGGTCCCACGGTTTTTGGCATCTATCAAAAATACATGGAGCGCGGCGGTCAGATTCGGTTTCGTCCCGCTGACATGGATGGATTTACAGACTGCTGGGAAAAAATATCTTTTCTCGCCTCCTCCGATGACCATATCAGGGATATGAAAATTAATGAACAGCTATCTTCTCTGCTCTGCCTTGTGATGGCGGAGAGCTGGCACCCGGAATCCTCAGCGGGAGGAAAAGGCAGGCAGTCGCTGCTTCACATAAGGGAATATATAAGAGATCATCTGTCTGAAAAAATCACGCTGGATATGCTGTCTGAACGGTTTTATATGAATAAATATTATTTAACCCGCCTTTTCCGGCGGGAATATGGCATGACCATCAATGACTATCTGCTGCAGATCCGTATCTCCCATGCCAAGGAACTGCTGCGGTTTTCCAAACTATCCGTGGAAGAGGTAGGGGAAAGCTGCGGTATCACGCCGCTGTATTATTTTTCCCGGATCTTTAAGCAGGTAGAGGGCATCAGCCCAAGGGATTACAGGAAGAAATGGCAGTGATGGGACTTACGCATTATCCCCCCACCTCTCTCGCCGTAAGTTCGGAAAACGCCGCTTTTGCATGTTCCACATAGATATCCTGAATTGCGGGAATCTCTCCTAATCCGCTCAACATGCAGGATACCTCATAACCTGCCTTTTGCAGAACGGATTTCCAGGAATCCTCCTGCTCTCCCGCGATATCGAAAGCCGCATGAAATCCCGAAACCAGCATAAAGGGCACAAGTACCGCTTTCTTATAAGATTTCTTCCCGCGCCGGGCGGCAGCTATCCTCTCTTTTGCATATCTGTCTTTCAGGGATGCCACATAATAATTTGTAAAACCTGTGCTGTGCAGTTTTTCCCGTATTCTGCCATAGATGCTGTCGGCTCCGTTTTTTGTGCCGTGTCCCAGCAGACAAACGATTGTTTTTTCATCGACATCCGCTTTTTTTTCGATCGCCGCCGTCAGCGCCCCGACCACCGCCTCAAGGTCCCTTTCCTCACAAAGAAGCGGCTTTCCAAGCGCTGTGTGCTCAAATCTTCCCGCATAACGCTGCAGTGTATCGGACAGCATCGTATACTGATCCCCTTTCAGCAGACAGGTGGGCTGCACAAGCAGATTTTTAATGCCTTCCTTCGCCGTCCGCTCAAGCGCCTCCCCGGGATTTTCGACTTTCAGCCCGGCATTCTCTTTTAATCGTTCTATCGCCATCCTGCCCGTGAATACCCTGCGCACCTCGTATGCCGGATATGCTTTTTGAATCGCTCTCTCAACCGCTCCTATGGTCAGTTCACAGTCCTCATAACGGCCTGTTCCGGTACTTACCGCCAGGATTATCGTATCGTAACGGAGCATTTTATGTCCCTCCCGGTTGGATAAATGGCCGAACTAAACAGCATTGGAATCGTATCTTATTGGTTTATCACAAATTTTATCATATACAGGGCAAACGCGATCAATCCCGGCATTTCAGCCACCGCCAGATACAGCAGCGATTTTGATAATCCGTTTTGTTTTTCCGCCCCCGTACAATAGGGCAGCCTTGCCCCTCCGATAATGCCCTTTACCGCGCAGGATGCTGCGCACAGCAGACTGACCGCAGCAAAAAAAGCGACGGATACGCCATTTATTTTATCAACCGTAATATTCTCTAAAACAAACAGCAGAAAGACCATCATTACCGAATACATAACGTTTGTAATATATACGGGCAAAAACAGCATTACCGCGCTTTTCAAATCCTCTCTGTCTGCTCCCGCATTTTCTTCATTCCTCTTTGAACGCAAAAGATAAATAACCGCTGCGAGAAACACGATAATCGTCGGTATCACCAACAGCAATATCCTCAGTAAAACGTCACTGTTTTGTAATAATTCCGTTTTCATTGTAATCCTCCTGTCCGCAGGATCTTTTTACTTTATATAAAATACCCTGTTTTCTTTCCTCGCCGCTATCTCCGGATATTCTCCTTCCAAATAGCCGAGCGCGCAATGTCCGATTCCTTCATATTCCTCTTCGATCCCCAGAGACTTCAGCAGTTCTTTTCCCCATTCCGTCTCAAACTCCTGCTTTGCCCGATGAATCCAGCAGCTTCCAATCCCCAGTTCATGTGCCGCCAGCATCATATTTCCCATCACAAGGCTTCCGTCATAAACTCTGTTTGCCCAATCCTTTTTCGCAAGAACGATCAGCATCGCCGGCGCGCCGTAAAAGGGATCAAAGCCCTTCTCCCAACCGCCTATTTCACAGTTCATTTCCACGATCTTATCCCGAAGTTCTTTGTTTGTCACCTGAATGATGATCGTATTCTGCCGCCCCATTCCGCTTGCCGCATAAGTGCCTGCTTCTATGATCTGATCCAGTATTTCCTGAGGCACCATATCCGGTTTATATGTCCGGATACTTCTTCTGGTCTTTATTTTATGTAAAACATCACTCATTTTTCACGCCCTCCTTTTCTCTTTCCGCTAATGCGCGCCTTATCTCATCCGCAGTGTCGGTACAACGTATATTTTCGTTTATCTTCCGGTCCCGCACTTTGCCTTATGCTTCTTAAAAGCCTGCGGTCCGCTTTCGTAAACAGTATAGCACAATTCCCTCTCTTTTGGTAGCTGTTCCTGAACTGTTACAACCGCATCTACGATATATAAACGGACACAAGTACGCCCATTTTGCTATCCTCTGTGACTTCATCACAGAAATATCCGCCAAAACCCTCTATACTGGAAAACAGAAAAGAGAAAGGAAGGTAATGAATATGTCAGTACTTCATATCAATAAAAACAATTTCGATTCCGTTAAAAACAGCAGCAAGCCGGTACTTTTGGATTTTTACGCAGACTGGTGCGGTCCCTGCCGTATGGTTTCTCCCTTAGTAGATGAGATCGCCAACGAGAATCCGCAGTATCTTGTGGGAAAAGTGAATGTGGATGCGGAGCCGGAACTGGCGCAGGCATTCGGCGTCATGAGCATCCCTACACTGGCCGTGATGAAAGACGGAAAAGTTACAAACAAATCAGCGGGAGCAAGGCCGAAACAGCAGATTCTCGCCATGTTGGAGTAAGGCAGGGGAACTCTTAACCGGTCAACCGGCGAAGGCGCTTTTTATCAACAATCCTGATGCCTCCCCGGGAGACTTCCACAATTTTTTCGTTGGAAAAATATTTCAGCATTCTCGACACAACCTCACGGGCAGATCCCATATAACGGGCGATCTGCCCGTGTGTCAGTGTAATGGTATCCGAGCCGGTTCTCGCCGCCTCATCCGACAAAAAGATGGCAAGCCGCCGGTCCATGCTCATAAACAGAATCTGCTGCATCACCCACATCACATCCGAAAAACGACTCACCGCCGTTTCCAGCGCAAAAATCTTAATATCAGGATTGCGTTCCGATACCGCCGCAAAGGCAGGCCCGCTGATCACATAGCACTCACTCTCCTCTTCCGCGTCGATAAACACATCAAAGGTGATGGCTTCTAACACACAGGAGGCGGATAACATGCACATATCCCCTCTTTGCAGACGGTACAGCGTAATATCCTTTCCCTCCTCCGACATCATATAAAGCCTCAGGCACCCGCTCCTTACAAGGATCACACCGGAACATTCATTGCCGTCATGTATATTCATTCCCTTTTGCCAGGTAACGGCGTGAGAATTTTGACAGATATCTTCTCTGTCCTTTTCCGGTATTTTGTCCCAAAACGGAAAAATCTCTCTGTAAACAGGCTCAAATATTGTCTGCGTCATTTTCTTTTTCTCCTTTACGGTATATATTTCAGTCCCCACTGGGTTATGGCATAAAAAACCGGCAGCAGCGCCTCCCCCTTTTCCGTCAGGGAATATTCCACCCGGGGCGGTATCTCGTTGTATTGTATTCTCGTGATCAGCCCGTCCCTCTCTAATTCACGCAGGGATGAGGTCAGCATGGTATTTGTAATCCCTTTGATATTCTTACGCAGTTCACCGAAGCGTATCGGAGACCGAATGCACATTTCATAGATGATCCGGAACTTCCACTTGCCCTGCAGCATCACAAGCAGGGATGTTACCGGACAGTTTCCGGCATTCGTACAGATACCGCGCCTCACCTCTGTTTTCCATTTTTCATAACTCATATTTCCGTTCATGCTGTCATTGCCTCTATATTTTCATATTCCGTCTCATTACAGTATATATCACAATGCTGTCCGCAATCTCTTTTTCCGATACTATTTTCAATAGTTTCCGAAGCCGGCCTCCTTTTCTATTACCAATGTCATTAAGTTAGCACTTTAGCCTAGCTGTGAGGAACATAAAATGCTTAAGGAGCCCGTTAAAAAGCGTCGGCACTTAACGAGGTTCCTTACGAGTTTAGTGTCCGCTACGCTTTTTACCGAGCGAAAGCGTGGCGACGGAGCATTT
>JAAWOG010000089.1 GCA_022799355.1 Lachnospiraceae bacterium
ATCGCTCTTATACCGGGCAATATCCGTCAATGAAATAAATTCATTTTCAAAATCCTGCGTATAAATTCCAATATCTATTCCATTAGCATGAATTGTATCCTTAATTATTTTTCCCATTGCCCCTCCTGCAATCACATCATAATCCTCTTAAAACACCTTATCCTCTTTCTCATCAAAAAGTTCTGTTGAACAACTGTCCTCATCTTCTAACACAATTCTGCTGCACACATCTTCAACCAATGGCAAATAAACCTCATAGGCTTTCCGATCTAATTGGGCTATCTGTTCTGCAATCTGATAAATCTTTTCATCCATTAGATTACCTCAAAATATTTAAGTGCGTCCGTTATCGCTTCTACCTTCTCTTTCGTTGGACGCTTCCTCGGATACTTTAATTCTTTTACTGCATTTGGCGCATCATACATTGTCAGACCTAATGATCTCTTTACCTCCGAAATATACGCAGTATGTACTTTAAAACCATATTTCTTTTCAACATATTCCCGTATCATTTTATATGTAATCTTCGGTTTCGGCTGATATTTCTTTGCCCTCTCTGCTATTACATCTAAAGGTACTTTCCCTCCACCTTCTCCAAATTCCACCGTAACATTAATGACACTATCCGGTGATTTGTTGGGACAAAAGTACAACCGTTTCCACATTCCCCGTCCACGGAAACATATCACAGCAAACCACTCTCTCCACCCGATACCCTTCCTCCAGAAACCTCACCAGATCCCTTGCCAGGCTCGTCGGCTTACATGATATATAAACAATCCTTTCCACCCCATAGGCAAGTATCTTCCCAAGAGCCTTCGGATGCACCCCATCCCTCGGCGGATCAAGCACGATAAGATCCGGCTTCTCCTCCAGATCATCCAGCACCTTCAGTACATCCCCCGCTATAAATTCACAATTATCCAGTCCATTCAGAGCCGCATTCTCCCTGGCTGCTTCCACAGCCTCCTCCACGATTTCCACACCCACCACTTTTTTCGCCATAGGTGCCATCAACTGGGCGATCGTCCCCGTGCCGCTGTATAAATCAAACACAATCTGATCCCGCTTTACCTCATCCGCTTTTCTTTCCGTCCCTTCCGCTCCTTCCGCGCCGCCCAGATTCCCGATAAACTCCCTCGCCGTGCCGTACAGAACTTCCGCCCCCAGCGAATTGGTCTGGAAAAAGGAGAACGCCGATACCCGAAACCGCAGTCCAAGAAGTTCCTCGTAAAAATAATCTCTCCCATAAAGTATCTTTGTCTCATCACTCTGCACAACATCCGCCACGGAATCATTGATCATATGAAGAATACCGACAACTTTCCCTTCCAGAGACAATTGAAGGAGCATCTCCGCGAAACCGCTCAGATCGGGAATGCCTTCTTCCATCTCCGAACCGATATTCTCTTTTCTGCCTTCCCCGCAGACGCTTACCTCAGAGCCCTTCTCTTTTTCATCTCTTATCACACTGTCAATCCCGCTCGTCGTCACAAGCGCCACCAGAATCTCCCCGGTCTTTGCCCCCTTGCGCACCAGCAGATGGCGCAGAAAGCCGGTATGCCGAAGCCGATGAAAAAACGGTAACCCGGACTCTGCAAAATACGCTCTTACCGCCGTCAAAATCTTCCGGTAATCCTTATCCATGATCAGACAGTCCGAAACCGTGACGATATCATAAAATCCGCCCCGCTTATGTAAGCCCACCGACAGCGGGCCATCCTTCACCTCATCCCCAAAAGTAAACTCCATCTTATTCCGGTACCCGTATGCCGTCGGACTCTGTCTGATCCCCTCAAAGAGCCACTCTCCCTGTCCATCCAACACAGGGGAAAGCAGCCGCCTGACCTGTTCTTCTTTCAGCCCGCACTGCTCCTCATAGGACAGATTATGATACAGGCATCCGCCGCAGAGCCCAAAATGGGGGCATGGACTTTCCACTTCATTCTCTGCCCTCTCAAGCACTTCCGAAAGCCCCCCTTCCGCCTTTCCACTCCTTTTTTTCTGCACCCGGAAAGAAACCCGCTGTCCCGGTAGTACGTTTTTCACGATACAGACCGCCTCTTCCCCGTTTTCCTCCCTGACTTTTACAACTCCCTTATTCGGAAAATCCACCCGTTCCACAATACCTTCCAGAATCTGTCCTTTTTTCATAAACTCCCTTTCCTTTTTGTACTTATTTTCCTATCCGCGCCATCCGCTTTCTACAACAGGCCGATACGCCGGATCTTTTGTAAAATAACAAAAGAAAGTGCGGACAAAACCGTCCACACTTTCCGCTTTTTCCTTATTTATTATGGGAAACATCCCCCGGCATCCCCTACTCTTCCGCCTTCTTTTCCTCTACAGGTTCAGCTTCCTTCTCCACGTCCTCTTCATCCTCAAAGAACTCATCGTCGAAATCGTCCTCAAACTCATCTTCAAAATCTTCCAGATCACATCTTGACATCAGACGATATATCGCATAAGCCGCACCGCCGATAGCCGCCAGAACAGCCAGCACGATCAGCACACATGCTACCATTTTGCTGATATCCCGTTTTTCCTCTTCCCTCTTTGTGATCCTGTTCAATGATTCCATCACTGCACGATATTTTTCTTCCATGAAGCAATACCTCCCTTTTATAATATTTTTCCTTCTGTAAATACTTCACAGTGCCTCTAACACCCACATTTTTCTTAGTATATCATGATTCCATCCATTTTACTACACTTTCTAAAAATTTTTATAAAATCACATTTTTTTCAGCTTTGCAAACCCCGCATACATGGAACGCTGTCCGACCGTATCAAATTTTACCGTCACCTGATAATCCTTCGTCCCCTTCTCCAGCGCTACCACCGTTCCCTCACCATACTTGGCATGGCTCACCCTGTCGCCAATGCCGTAATCCGGCGCACCTCCGGGTGCCTGCGCTCCTTTTGAAAGCCCGTTTACATTCTGCAGACCTGAAACTCCTCTTGCGATAAAAGGCTTGTTTTCCTCCGCCGTCCTTGTCACCCGCTTTAAACCGCCATTTCCAAAGGTGTTCATCGCACTGCCGGCATATCCTTTTCCGGAAGTTGCCGATGCGCCGCCATAGCTGTTCTTTGAAACCTTCCCGGTATTTCCTCCTGCCACGGAGCCAAAACCCCTCTCGCCGGTCCCGCCTCTCTTCTCCGACCGGTCAAAAAAGGGCAGTGGTTCGTCGCTTCCAAAGCGGAAATCATCCTCGTCCTGCCGCCTCCTTAGCTGCGGAACATACCCGTCGATCAGTTCCGTCGGAATTTCCCTGACAAACCTGCTCACCGCATTGTACTGTGTCTCCCCGCGCACCATCCTTCTCTTTGCACAGGTCAGCACCAGTTCCTCCATCGCCCTTGTAATCCCCACATAGGCGAGCCTTCTCTCCTCCTCAATATCCTCCATATCTTCCGATATAATGGACATATAGCTGGGAAACAGCCCATCCTCCAGTCCCGCCAGATACACATACGGAAATTCCAGTCCCTTGGCGGAATGCAGCGTCATCAGGAGCACTCTGCCGTCGCCCCCCACCACATTGTCGATATCACTGACCAGCGCCACTTCCTCCAGAAACTCGCTCAATGAAGGCTCCTCCGCGCTCTCTTCATAGGAGACAAGTTTGCTCACAAGCTCTTCCACATTGTCGATCCGATCATCCGCGTCCTCCTCATCGGATGCGCGCAGCTCCTCCAGATATCCTGTCTGCTCCAGAATATCCTCCATCAGTTCCTTCAGAGAATAAAACTCCATTTTCCCACGGAAAGCCTGAATCATTGTCACAAAAGAGGACAGCTTTGACAGCCCTCTCCCGATCCCCGGAATGTCCTGTGCCTCCCTGAGTGCATTATAAAAGCTGATGCCCTTCTCGTCCGCATAATCCTGTACCCTCTGCACGGTGGATGCGCCGATTCCCCGTTTGGGCACATTGATAATACGCTTTGCAGCCACATCGTCCAGCCCGTTATCAATGGTTTTCAGATACGCCAGCAGATCCTTGATCTCCCTGCGGGCATAAAAGTTTACGCCTCCCACCACATGATAAGGGATTCCCTCCATAACCATCCGCTCCTCCAGCATACGCGCCTGCGCATTGGTGCGGTACAAAATGGCAAAATCAGAAAAACTCCCCTCTTTCTTACGATACTTTCTCGCAATATCATCAGCGATAAACTCCGCTTCCTCGTAAGCCGTCTCAAACTGCTGGAAGCGAACACGCTTTCCCTCCCCTTTGCTTGTCCAGAGCGTCTTGCTCTTTCTGCCCTGGTTGTTGCGGATTACTGCGTTGGCGGCGTCTAAAATGCTCTGGGTGGAACGGTAGTTCTGCTCCAGCCTGACTACCTTTGCTTCTGAATACACCTTCTCAAAATCCAGAATATTACGGATATTCGCCCCCCTGAATTTATAGATGGACTGATCATCATCGCCCACCACACACAGATTCCTGCTCCCTTCCGCAAGCAGACGCACCAGTTCAAACTGCGCCGTATTCGTATCCTGATACTCATCCACCATAATATAAGAAAAACGGTTCTGGTAGTTCTCCAAAACTTCCGGCCTTGTCCTGAAAAGTTCCACGGTCAGCATAATCAGGTCATCAAAATCAAGCGCGTTATTTTTCTTAAGCGCCTGCTGATATTCCGTATACGCCGCCGCGAATTTCTTTTGTGTAAAATCCCAGGAAGTCTCCTTTGCGAACTTTTCCGCACTGATCAGCTCATTTTTCGCATTGGATATAACTTTTAAAATAGTACGTTCCTTTATCTGTTTTGTGTCAATCTGCAGCTTTTTACAGACATCCTTCATCACGGTTTTCTGATCGTCCGTATCGTATATCGTAAAATTCGTATCATACCCCAGAAGGTCGATATGCCGATGCAGAATCCTGACGCAGGCGGAATGGAACGTGGAAACCCAGATGCTCTCCGAACCGAAGCCCACCAGTTTGTCCACTCTCTCCCGCATCTCCCCCGCAGCTTTGTTCGTGAACGTGATCGCCAGAATATGCCAGGGATTCACGCCGCAGCGGTCTATCAGATAGGCGATCCGATGCGTCAGCACTCTTGTCTTGCCGCTGCCCGCCCCTGCCAATATCAGAAGCGGTCCTTCCGTGCAGAAGACCGCTTCCTTTTGTTTATCGTTCAATGTGTCGTATATGCTCATGTAATCTCCATATTATCAGACACGGGACATCTCACGAAGCACACATGCCCCGTAAAATGCCCGTTTCATATCCGATTTTCTTTCCCAAGTGTCCAATCATCCCGATACTATATATTTATTACTATGCCAATAATATATTTTATTCTAAAAATACAATTTATATATCATCTATGCATCCCATGAAATACTGCTTTCTACTGAAAAAGCTGGTTTCCGCAGTTCCCGCAGAACTTCATACCACCCGTCGGTGTGCCGCAGTTCGGGCAGAATTTGGGCGATACCGCCGGAAGGGGAACACCTCCCGCTGCAGGCGCTGCCGCCTGGCTTTGGTGCATCGTGTTCTGATGCGGCATGCCCTGTCCCATCATCCCCTGCACCATCTGCTGTCCCATAGCCATTCCCATCTGGAGCTGCACCATATCCGAAGCGACGCCTCCGCCGCTGCTTCCGCCTTTTCCGAGAGCATCCGCCACAGCCACCTGCTGATACTTGTTCACATCGGAAACCATAGCCTGTGCCGCCGCCTTCTCCTGCATCTTCCTGATCTCTTCCGGATAGGAAAAGCTCTCGATATTAAAGTCCGTTATGGTGATGCCGATCCTCTGCATATCCTTATCCAGATCGGAAGCTATTCCCTTCGCGATATTCGCCGCATCCATCTGAAGATTAAAGATATCCCTGCCTTCCCTGCCGATCCAGCTCATCAGAAGCTGATCCAGATTCGCAATGATCCGGTCCTTTACATCGCTGACTGTGAAAAACTTCTTTGTGCCGGCTATCTTATCAATCAGCACTTCCGCCTCTTCCACCTTACAGCTGAATGTACCGAAGGCTCTGACCGGCATCCCGCCCGGAAGCCCCTGCGCCGGCAGATTGATCGCACTCTTTGTCCCCCACTTCACAAGCTGCTCCTTTGTATTGATAAACAGCACTTCCGCACGCAGCGGTGCATTAAAACCAAACTTAAAACTTGCCAGCGTAGTCAGAAAAGGAATGATATCCGACTCGATATCGTACCGCCCCTCTTTCTTAAAAATGCCTTCCAGTTTCCCGTTATACATAAAGATCGCATCCTGCCCCATCCTGATAATCAGCTTGGAGCCCTTTTTGATCTCATCATTCTCCCATTTCCATAAGAGTACGCCTTCCTCACTCTCATTCCACTCCACCACATTGGCAAGCTGTGTCGTAAAAATGCCCATAAATTACCTCCATTTTAGTTCCGCAGATATTCTCACGGTGCACCTCATCACTAGCTCAATTTCTGTCTGTTTCACATCCATAAATCGAGCTGTGCACCTTCCGAATATCTGCTGAGTTTATTCCGGTTCCGCTGATATTCCGAATATCCACTGCTCTTGTGCCGGTCTCAGCCCGCGCAGAGCATGGATATCCTGTGAGGACTGTAGAAAAACGCCGGCACTTAGCGAGGTCCTTTCGAGCTTAGTGACCGCTGCGTTTTTCTCCAAGCGGGAGCGTGTCCGAACAGGATATCCATGCCCTGCGCGGGCGTCCCCGTCACCAGCACACCGCCATCTTTATTCTGCCGCCGCAATAACTCCCGCCGCCGCGGACGCCGCCGCCGTTGCCGGGGAACCAAGGAATATCTCCACCTTAGACGTTCCCATACGCCCCAGGAAATTCCTGTTATTTGTGGCAAGCACTCTCTCCCCGTCCGTCAGGATACCGCATGCCCTTCCGCAGCACAGCCCGCAGCCCGGATGCGTGATAATCGCGCCCGCTTCCGCCAGTATCCTGATATAACCGGCTTTTACCGCTTCCTGATATATGCTCCTGCTGGCAGGCGTAACGATAAGTTTCACATAGGGTGCAACCTTCTTTCCCTTTAAAACCTCCGCCGCAGCAGCCAGATCCTCCAGCCGCCCGTTGGTACAGGAACCGATAAACACCTGATCCAGCTTTGTCCCGGCAAACTCCGAGACATCATGGATATTGTCCACCTGAGACGGACAGGCTAAAACAGGTACAAACTCCTGCGCCTCGTATTCCATCACCCGGCAATACCCTGCATCTTCATCCGCGTACAGCCAATTCACATCCTCCATTTTTACCCCGGAATAAGCACACGTTTTCTCATCCGGTGCAAACAGCGCCGCCTTCGCCCCCGCTTCGATTGCCATATTGGAGATCGTCATGCGCGAAGAGACGCTCATCTCCTCTATCGTGCTGCCCGAAAACTCCAGCACCTTATAGGTCGCGCCGTCCGCCCGCAGATCCCCGATCAGGCGCAGGATCACATCCTTTGCGTACACGCCCTTCGGCAGCTTTCCGTTGATCACCACTTTGATCGTCTCCGGCACCCTGATCCACATCTCACCGGTGCCCAGCACCGCCGCCATCTCCGTATAGCCGATCCCCGAAGAAAAACAGCCCACACACCCGTAAGTCGTCGTGTGGGAATCCGTTCCAAACACGATATTCCCGGGCTTCGCATACCCCATTTCCGGCATAAGCTGATGACAGATCCCGTCCGCCCTGTGAAAATGACTGAGCCCCTGCTCCTTTACAAAAGCATCCCCGATCTTAAAATGCCTGACATCTTCCACCGCGCTGGTCGGCACCAGATGGTCATAGATCAGAACCACCTTATCCTGATCCCAGACTTTCCGGAAACCCATCTCCCGGAATTTATCCACCACAAACGGAATAAAGATATCGTGGATCATCACCCGGTCCACTTTCACCGTCTTGATATCCCCCGGCGACACGGAGGGCTCCCCGGTATTTCTCATCACGATTTTCTCAATCACTGTATGTCCCATGCTCACACCCCGTTTCTCGCCTGCATCGCCTTCACAAGCCCGCCGGCATTCAAAATATCCATCAGATTCTCTGGCAGGGACGCGATCGGGTATTCCCTGCCGCCCGCCTGTATCTTCTCGCCCATCGTCACGGTGATCACATCCCCCTCCGCCACATGGTCCCTGAGCTCCTGATTTTCGATCAGCAACAGCCCGTTGTTGATGGCATTCCGGAAAAAGATCCGCGCAAACGACTTCGCGATCACACAGCGCACCCCGAGATGCTTGATGATCTCCGGCGCCTGCTCTCTCGAGGAGCCGCAGCCGAAATTCTTTCCCGCCACAATGATATCCCCCTCCTTGATCTCTCCCGCCAGTTCCTGCCTCAGCGGCGAAAACGCGTACTTCTTCATATCCTCCACACCCGGCAGCGCCAGATACTCCGTCGGAATAATGATATCCGTGTCGATATCATCGCCGAGGAGCCATACTTTTCCTGTAAATTGTGTCATATATCTACCTCTCCTATCTTATGCGGGCTTTTCATTCATCAGTCCGTCCGCAGCCAAAACGCCGGACGAATACAGCTGTCTGTTTCTTCTACGCCCTGCGCCGCCCGTTCAATATATCCGTCAAAGTTAACGCAGCTTATAAAATCATATTTTCCTTCCTCTTGGTCCCGAAAGTCTCCATAGTAACGCAGCCACCAGGTGCCTTTATTCCCATCTTCGCCGTCCTCGTCAAGAAACCATGCCCCGCGCGCCCGTGCATAGTCAGTCGTCACTGCCCCGCGTTCTTCATAATCAACATAATCTTCCACTTCGTCATCAAATAATTCTTCTACTTCCTCAGTGCTTAACAGAAAAATATAGTCCTGCGTATTTCCTGCGGGATTTTTCACAGTGGAAAGAAGAATTTTTTCCTGTTCTTCTGCTGAAAAAGCTGACCTGAAAAATTCGTGATTTAACCAATTTCTCAAAGTGCAGTCCTGCCATGTTACATTTTCGGAAAAATCGTGATAAGATCTGCAATCCAGCAAATACCTGCTGATACAGAGACAACGGTGTTCTTCCTCTTTCAGGACAATCCATTCAATCGGCTCTTTTGAGGTCTGACAATTTTGCAAATAGCTGCCCATGACAACTGTAATTTTATTCATGGCTATTCCTCCCGATAAATTTCGATTACATTGATAATAAAATCTTTATCTGTCATTTACAACATATATTTATAAGCCATATCTCAATGGTTGCACAATTCCGAAAAAAGAGAAACACTTCCATGCTTTATAGTATCATCTCCGGTCCCACGATCTTCCCTGCAACCGCCGATGCCGTCACCGTTGCCGCCGATGCCAGGTACACCCTGGAATCCTTATGTCCCGCACGCCCCTTAAAGTTTCTCGTTCCGGTGGAGATCAATACCTCGCCCTCCCCGATGACGCCCTGGCAGCTTCCCCAGCAGACGGAACAGTTGGGATTCATCATCATCGCCCCCGCCTCCAGGAAAATATCCACAAGACCTTCCTCAAGCGCCTTGAGATAAACGCTGTTGGATGCCGGGGTGATCAAAAACCGCACATCCGGATGCACCTTTCTTCCTTTCAGGATCGACGCCGCCACCCGCAGCTCGTCAATACGCCCGTTGTTGCAGGAACCAAGAAACGCCTCATCGATCCTGACCTCATCCATCTGCGCAAGCGGCTTCACATTATCCACAAAATGGGGCTCCGCCACCACCGGCTCTATCTTCGAGAGGTCATACTCATATACCTGCATAAAAGAAGCATCTTCATCACTCTTATAAAGATTCTCATAACTTCTTCCATGCTCTTTCATAAATGCCGTCACTTTTTCATCCGGCTCCACAATTCCGGTCTTTGCGCCTGCCTCCACCGCCAGATTGCACAGTACAAACCTGTCGTTCACGCTGAGTTCATGCGCTCCTTCGCCCGCAAACTCCATGATCTTATAGTTACAGCCATTAGCGCCGATATCCCCGATAATGGTCAAAATCAGATCCCTTGGATATACCCCTTCCCTGAGTTTTCCCGTCAGGTTAAAACGGATCGTCTCCGGCACCAGAACCCAGGATTTTCCCGTCACCATCGCATACAGAAAATCCGTGCAGCCAATCCCTGTTCCGAAAGCGCCCACCGCTCCATAGGAACAGGTATGGGAATCCGCCCCCATAATAAACTGTCCCGGCTCCACAAAATCCTCCAGCATAATCTGATGGCAGACGCCCTTTCCTTCGTAAAACGCGATGCCATGCTCCCTGGCAAACTCCCGCATCTTTTTATGCGCCGCGGCAGTTTTCGGATTCTCCGCCGGAATATTGTGATCGATAATAAATACCAGCTTATCCTTATCCGCAATCCTCGGCTTTTTCAACTGATTATGAAACATATCGATGGTCAGATGCGTCGTCCCGTCATTGCTCATCAGATAATCCACATCAACCGTATGTATTTCACCGGGCTTTACACAGGGCACCCCTGCCGCCCGCGCTATGATCTTTTCTCCTAATGTCATACCCATAGTCCGCTCTCCCATTGTGAATCTGTTTTTATATTGTTGATATTTTATTATTTCATTTGGTGCCGCCGTCCGGCACAGATCAACCCTCTTTATTTAACGATGCGATCAGCCCGCCCTGGTTTAGTATATTCTGCATATAAGGCGGCAGCTTCGTACAGGTATAAGTAACGCCCTCAAACACGATCGTCCCTTCCGCCAGATCAAGTTCCGCCTCTTTCTCCGCCTCGGCAACATCATAAAAATCCTTGCTCACAAGTACCGGCAGCCCGATATTGATGGCGTTCCGGTAAAAAATCCTGGCAAAAGACTTTGCCACAACAGCCTTGACTCCCAGCGCTTTCAGCACACTCGGCGCCTGCTCTCTCGAGGAACCGCAGCCAAAGTTCTCCCCTGCCACAATCACATCGCCCGGCTTCACCTTCCCGGCAAACTCCCCGTCCAGAGATTCAAACGCATACCCTTTCATATCCTCAATCCCCGGCAAAAGCAGATACTGTGACGCAATGATCTGATCCGTATCCACATCATTATGAAATTTAAAAATTTTACTCATGGCTTCTCCCCTTCCGCAGTTCTTTCTCAATACCGTATCATCCGGCAGATTTCCGCAGCTGTACCGCCAATACCGCCCTGCAGGCTTTTGGCAGATGCCGCGGCACAATATATTCAGTCTAACATATTTTCCCCTGATTGAAAAGGTTCGTTTCATCCACATCTTTGCATTTTCATAACAATACGTCCTGAACCCCGGACCGGTTCTTGTCTTGTCCTCCAAGGTGATGTATAATGGCAGCAGATGTTTTCAGTCATCAACAAACCAGAGAGAGGACTTTATCTATGAACACAACACAGATATCCATGGAAATATTTCCACCGAAAAAAGACAGCGAATTTTCTTCCGCCTTCCGTGTCGCTAAAGAACTCGCGGAGATCAGCCCCGATTTCATCAGCGTTACCTACGGCGCCGGCGGCAGCCGCTCCAAAAGCACCCTTAAGATCGCTTCCTATATTCAGAACGAACTCCATATCCCCGCCATGGCGCATTTAACCTGCGTGGGCAGCACACAGGAGGATATCCAAAAACTCTGCATGGATTTCAAAGAGCACAACATCAGCAATATCCTCGCCCTCCGCGGAGACCGCCCGAAAGATATGTCCGATGAGCAGTATGACGGCAGAGAATTTACCTATGCTTCAAACCTTGTGGATTTTCTGAAAGAACATACGGACTTTGAGATATGGGGCGCCTGCTATCCTGAAAAACACTTTGAATCCTTCAGCAAAGAATCCGACCTGACACACATGAAGGAAAAACAGGACAAAGGTGTGACACAGTTTATCACACAACTGTTTTTTGACAATGATTTCTTTTACGAGTTCAGAGAAAAAGCTGCCCGGAAAGGCATTACCGCTCCGCTTCACGCGGGTATTATGCCGATCACAAGCGCAGCGCAGATCGGGCGCTCCATCTCTCTCTCCGGCTCCTCCGTACCCAAAGCGCTCTCCGATATCATCGCGGCATACGCAGATACTCCGGAGGAGATGTATCAGGCAGGTATCGATTACGCAATCCGCCAGTGCCGCGACCTTCTGCAAAACGGCGTGGACGGCATCCATATCTACACCATGAACAAGCCCGCGGTGGCAAAAGAGATCGTAAAAGCCCTGTAAACTCAAAACCTTCACATAACTTTTATGACAATAGCCTTGCACTAATTTTCAGACAGATTTATACTGATATAAAGAATTGTTTTAAATAAATGGAAAGCATGTACAACATTTCCCCGGATTTTTCATCAATCCCCGGAAGCGTTGTACACTCAGAAAGGCGGCAATATCACAATGAGTGAAATGAATAATGGTCTAAACCCGGAACAGCCCGGGGAAGCGCAGAGCGGACAACAGGATTATCATAATCAACAGTATCAGACCGGACAGCAGGATTATAACAATCCACAGTATCAGACCGGACAGCAGGATTATAACAATCCACAGTACCAGAATGACCAATCCGGTTACGGCACAGATACCGGCTACAACAACCAGCAGTACAACGGCAGCGGACAAAACAACGATTTCGGCAGCCAGCAGTACAACAACTACACACAAAACGCAGGTTACAACAATCAGCAGTATAACAACTACTACTCCATCCGGCTAGTTCTCAAACTATAACCGGATACAGCTTGGCCAACTTAGTTCGTGCGTCCTGTGTCTTAAACTGCCAGTTGATTTT
>JAAWOG010000090.1 GCA_022799355.1 Lachnospiraceae bacterium
AAAACATGTAAATTGAGCCAAAAGAATCTGCCCCTCGCCGAAGGCGACTTGAAATGGGCAGATTCCGTAACAGGGAAGCCGAAGGCTGAACTGTTACATTTCATAAGGGAATCCGAAAATGCTGTATTATATCATCCGATTTTTCATCATCTTTTTGATACTGCTCCCCTTTTATCTGCCGGTTCGCAAATCCTTTGGAAAAAACGGAAAGGGAGAAACTGCGAGGGAATGTGCCCTCTGCGCATTTGTTCTGTTTATGTTGGGGCTTCTTGTTCTTGTTTTGGAGGGGGATTACCAAAATCCTGCTCAGATGGTCCAAAGCGCAGGCGAAAGGCTTCACTCCGGCTATGCCGTTAATCTGATTCCCTTTCACAGTATCCGGGGATTTTTCCGGCACTTTCATTTTTCTGTTTTTATGGTAAATATCGTCGGAAATATCGTCATGTTCATTCCCTGGGGATTTGGACTGCCTCTTTTATGGAAAAAGAGACAATCCGTCTTTTCCGCAGCCTTCTTTTCGCTGCTGCTTCCCCTGTTTATTGAGTCCGCACAGCTTTTTATCGGCAGAAGTGTTGATATAGATGATCTGATCCTGAATTTTACAGGCGGCATAACAGGCGCCGCCTGCTGCTTCTTTCTCAGGAAAAAATTCCCCGGCATCGATAAACTGGCGCATTGACATCCGCTTCGTGTGAGAGTCACTCTCTCCGTTATCTTTTTCTTCTCTGCAGCCATATCACAAGCCCCGTGATCAAAAGGCCGAGAGGCAGCGCCAATACAATGATCAGCCCCACAAAGATAAACTCCAGTGCCGGCACTGTCAAAAATCCGGCGTAATAGCTTTTTACCGGTATGGATACGGCATTTTCCACTGCCGCAAAACTGCTCACCGAATTTTCAAACAGTTTCTTATTATTCCCCGCCACAATGGCATCCGCCCCCTCCTGAAAAATCACCGCGGAAGTATAGATCACAGCCGTGCTCTCACCGCCTTCCGTCTGTTTTGTCACCTTCGCTCCCAACGCAAAAGGTCCGTCGATATCCTCTTTTGTTTTTTCATTGTCAGACACTTCATCCGGGTTATGCCTTGCAAAAGAATCCGCCGTCGTCTTCAGCAGGTAATTCACCTCACCGTTTTCCTCGGCCTCCTCATCTATCACAATGCCGCAGGCATAGGGCGCAAAAACATATCCGTCCACAAGGGAGGCGGTCAGATCGTCATATTCCACTTCCGGCAGCAGATAAAGCATATTTTGATAATAATAATTTCTGTCTGCTTCCACCACCATTCCGTCCGCAATCGTCACATTGTAATCCGCCAGCAGCGCCTGATAATTGGGAAGCGCTTCCTGGCCGTATCCGTAAACAAACAGTATATCCCCGCCGCCGTTTACATACTGCCTGATCTTTTCCGCATCATCACCGGAAAGATCCGCCGTGGGCGCATTGATGATCAGCCCCTTGGCATCTGCGGGCACTTCATCCACTGTCAGAAGGTTCAATGTCTCATATTCAATATTCAGTTTTGCAAGGACAGATAAAAATCCGGCTTCCAGAGCGCCTTCCCCATGTCCCTCAAGCAGATATACTTTCGGCATGTCATCCATCGTCACATAGTGCAGTGCGCTGGTGATCTGCCCCTCCGCATCATATCCTGTCATCTCATAGCCGTAGGTCTCATAACTGAGTTCCATCTGATACAGGTCATTGTAATCGATATATTTGCTCCGCTTATCACTCGTTACGATCAGGGAACGAGCACCGGCCTGAGCATCCGTATACTGTTTCGCAAAATCAGGATTTGATGAAAAATCCACATATTCCACCTGAATCCCGCCCTTTGCATAGCTTTCATAACGATTCAGCGTCTCGATCACATCCAGGTTCATGCTGCTCTCCGGTGAGAGCACATAGATCGTAATGTTCTCCTGTAATTCATCCATCACTTTATAGGAATCTTCCGTCAGGGAATAGAGCTTCTCCTTCGTCACATCAAATTCCGTATATTCCGCCGGCACCTGCCCGAGCAGAAGGTTTGCACCAATCACCACCGCCGTTGTCACAATGATCAGCCCGATACTGTAAGCACCGTTTTTCAAATGCTTTACGGAAACGCTGTAGCGCCTCTTTTGTATGGACTGTGTTGTAAAAAACAGCAGCAGAAAAACAACCGAGAGATAATACAGGATCGACGTCAGTTTCAGGTTGCCGTTGATCAGATCGATAAAGGGCGTCGTCAAGTCATATACTTTCAAAATCCGTGTCAGGAGATTTCCCACCGGAGAAATCAGATTACAGATTCCCGCCATAACATAACCGACAAATATCAGCACCACGGACACCACCGCCGCGATTACCTGGCTCTCCGTCAGAGATGAAACAAAAACACCCACCGCCACAGCCGCAGATCCGTAGAGGAAAAATCCCAGAAGGGATACATACGTCTCCCCGTAAGGTATCGTCCCATACCTGCCGAGCAGAAGCGGATACAGACACAGAATCCCGCAGGGAACGGCAAAAACCGTCTCCAGCGCCAGATATTTCCCGAGAACGATCTTCCAGACGCTGACCGGCGCAGTCAATATCATCTGATCCGTTTTATTTTTCCGCTCCTCCGCCAGAATCCGCATGGTCAGGATCGGAACCGCAATGATAAAAATAATCAGCGAGCTCTGCAGCGCATAGGTCAGATAGGCGGAACCCTGCGCCAGATTGTTTGCTGTCACATAAAGCCCTGTAAAAAACAGTACTACGGCTAAGAAAAGCCATCCGATAAAGGAGTTGAAACAGGCTCTCAATTCTCTTTTATAAATTGCTCTCATGTTTACCCTCCTCCACTTCCGCAGTTTCCTCTTTTAAATCAGCGTTGATTCCTTCCGGGATTTTCCCGTCTTTACAGCCCGTATCACTGCCGAAATCTTTTTTCGATTCCAAAACTTCCTCTCCCTTCTCCGTCAGTTCCAGGAAAATGTCCTCCAGAGAATGCTCCTGCAGGTTCATCCCCATGATCGGCAGTTTATTCTCATACAGCTTCATAGATAATTCTTCCCTGATATCCGTATTGTCCTTTGTCCTGATCAAAACCGTCACACAGTCCGGCATAGAACAGGGCTTTTCCTCCACTCCCGTCACCGCCTCAATCGTATCAAGCACCGTCTGCAGTTCTGCCAGAGATGCCTTTACCGTAGCTTCCAGCACAAGGGAACTTTGAATCAGTCTCTGCAGCCCTTCCGGGGAATCGGAAGCGATCAGCTTTCCGCCGGAAATAATCATAATATGGTCACAGACCGCACTGACTTCCGACAGAATATGGGAACTTAAAATAACCGTATGCTCCTCTCCCAGATTCCTGATCAGATCCCGCATCTCGATAATCTGTCTCGGATCAAGTCCCACCATGGGTTCATCCAAAATAATCACATCCGGTTTTCCCAGAATTGCCTGCGCCAGACCTACTCTCTGCCGGTAGCCCTTGGACAGATTTCTGATCAGCCTCTCCGATACTTCCGACACTTTTGTCAGTTCCATCACTTCCCGGATCTGTTCCTTCCTGTCCGCCTTCGGAATGCGTTTCAGTTCCGCCGCAAATCTCAAATACTCCAAAACCGTCATATCCGGGTACACCGGCGGTACTTCCGGCAGATATCCGATACATTGTTTCGCCTCCTCCGCCTCTTTCATCATATCATGTCCGCTGATCAGCACTTCCCCGTCGGAAGGCGCCAGATAACCTGTCATCATATTCATAGTGGTAGACTTTCCCGCGCCGTTTGGTCCAAGAAACCCATAAATCTGTCCCTTTTCTACCGCAAAAGAGAGATTCTCCACTGCCGTATGCCTGCCATACCGCTTTGTCAAATTCTTTACTTCTACTACTGCCAAAATAATTCCTCCTGTTTTAAACTTCACATGAGTCCCATCCGGTACATTTTCATCGAACTTCAATTGTTTATCCAAATCTGAAAACTCATCCTACTTACAGTACCACATTTTACCTGTCCTTACCACTATATGTTTTAACTGTGACAACTTGTTTAAGATTTTGTGAAAATACTGTGAATAAGGCGAACCAAGTTCGCCTGCGAGATTTGCTCCGCAAACTCTGTAAGGCTCTAATACCCCCTAGATGTGTCAGAATATGTTGGAAGCAGTCACCTTTTTGTCAGATATCCATACAATAAAATATATTAAAAATAATGGAAGGATTATAATAATGCAAAGACCGCAACGACCATTTATGAATGACATGATGGGGAATTTTCCGATTGCCATGGCTTATGTGCCGATGCAGCAGGCGCCGATCCTCTACGAGAATCTGGAAGAGGCATTTAACAGAGGCACCATTTTCCCCGAACTGGATAAACCTTTCATGGGAAGGAGAGGCAGACGATGAATCAGAATATGACAGAAAAACGAAGAATGCTGATGGATATCAATGTACTGGATTTTACCACAACGGAACTGCGTGAATATCTGGATACCCATCCCAATGACACGGATGCCATTTCCTATTTTCACCGCTACAATAATATGCTTCATCAGGTAACAAAAGAATACACGGCAAAATTCGGCCCGATCAGACAGGATATGCCCGGAAACTGTATGGACGAGTGGAAATGGGCTACATCGCCCATGCCCTGGGAAGGAGGTGCCTGCTAAATGTGGAGTTATGAAAAACGACTGCAATATCCGGTAAACATTACCACCCCGAACGCAAAGCTGGCGGAGGTTATTATCTCCCAGTACGGCGGTCCCGACGGAGAAATGGGCGCGTCCATGCGTTACCTGTCACAGCGCTACGGGGTACCATATCCTGAAATCGCAGCGGTATTGACGGATATCGGTACCGAAGAACTGGCGCACCTGGAAATGGTGGCTGCCATTGTACATCAGCTTACCAAAAACCTCTCCATGGAGGAGATTGAAAACAGCGGTTTCAAAGCCTACTATGTGGATCACACCATAGGCATCTGGCCACAGGCGGCAGGCGGCATTCCGTTCAATGCCTGCGAATTCCAGAGCAAGGGCGATCTGATCACCGACCTCTTCGAGGATATGGCGGCAGAACAGAAAGCCCGCACCACCTACGATAATATTCTCCGCCTGATCAAAGATCCCGAAGTCTGCGATCCTATCCGCTTCTTGAGACAGCGCGAGATTGTACACTTCCAGAGATTCGGCGAAGCCCTCCGGCTTCTGCAGGATAGACTCGATCCGAAGAACTTCTACATCTGTAATCCTGAGTTTGACACGAACTGCGGATGTAACTGCAAATAATAAATAAGACGGATGGAGGTAAAAAGACTGGTAAAAGCAATTATTCACACTGCTTTACCAGTCTTTAGATTTAATATATGCTTCAACAAAACATAACAATTCGATCCTTTATGCTGTTTTGCTGATATACTCCTCTGTCCTTTTAAGAAAGTCTTTTACAAATTCAAGAAGTTCTTTTGTCTCTTCCTTATTCACAATATAAAAATCATCATAATCGGAAGCATTTCTTATACGGTCTGCTTTAGTTATTTTCTGATAATCAAATTTCGTAAAACCTGCATTTTCCCGATGTATAAAAAGAAGATTAAACTGTGACACCGCCCCATTATGCGTCTCCACATCCATCTGTTGTGTTGCTAAAAGTGCTTTGATGCATTTTTCGATTGCATAAAATGCTCTATTATTTGCGGACTTATAGCTGTCCATTTTCACCAACTCTTTGGCTTCATTATATAGTTCTTTTGCTCTGTCCAATCGAACTAACGCCAACGCTATAAAGTCTTTTTCATCCATACAGTTTTATCCCCTCCTTTTCAATATTCTTAAAATAGCCATACCAACCTTTTTTTTCTTCAAATTCTTGATACGGTAGAAGGACAAAATTTACGATTGCAAAATATTTCAATGCAAGTTTTGTCGCAACTTCATCTATTTTATCATTATATACCCAGGAATCCATACGACTTCCTTTCATAAGAAGCGCTATATCTACATCTGAATAATCTTTAAAATCTCCTCTTGCGCATGAACCATACAGAATCATTTTCACAAGATCTTTTTCCATAAATTCTCTGATCATATCAGGTACTTCTTTTTTTATTTTCTCTATAATATCACTATTCAACTCGGTTGTTTTTATCTCTTCCATTTTCCCTATCCTTTTCCTACCTATGATGTAATTAATTTCCGTTGTTTCACCCATATTATATTATGTATTTTTACAAATTACAATCACTTAGGTATAGCATTTTCGGTGCGGCATTCCCTTCAATGCCTATAAATTCCAGAGCAAGGGCCATCTGATCAGCGACCTCTTCGAGGATATGGCGGCGGAACAGAATGCCCGCACCACCTACGATAATATTCTCCACCTGATCAAAAATCCCGAAGTCTGTGATCCCATCCGCTTCTTGAGACAGCGCGAGATTGTACACTTCCAGAGATTCGGCGAAGCCCTCCGGCTTCTGCAGGATAGACTTGATCAGAAGAACTTCTATATTTGTAACCCGGAATTTGATACAAACTGAGGGTACAACTATAAAAAGGAAACTGTAGAAAAAACAACAGATAAACCCATTACATAAACCTGACAGGCGGCGAATTCCCTGAAACCAGGAAACCGCCGCCTGCTATGTTTGTAGACAATTTACATTATCTTATCACATTTTCATAATCCTGTAATTCATGATACATACCTTCAACTATCACACTTTTTTCTTTTACCCGATACACCAGTAAGTATTTATGCCTCTGTAAATGTATCTTATGGAATCCCAGCTTTCTCAGGCGTTCGCTGTTACAATATCCTAAACTATTTGCTTATCCCTTAAGTATCTTTATTGTATCATCGAAATCCTGCATTAAACTGGCGGCTGCCTGAGGATTCATAAGTATATTATAAATATACTCCAGAAATTTATCATACTGCCGCTCTGCCAAATCAGAAATTTCCACATTATATTGCATATTTCTCCCTCATCCGTTGTGACACAATATCAGCCGGTGTTGTAACTCCCATATCACTTTTTTTCATAGATCCGGTAAGCTGCTTAACAATAGCATCTTCATCAAGCAATTCTATCGGCATATCACTTCTATCCCTAAAAATAAGATACTGAATATATTTTTGGACTTCTACCAGTTTATCTTCCGACATTGTTTCAAGTAATGAAACCGTATATTCTAACGTACTCATAAACTCCTCCCGTTAACTTCTTTTCATTTCAAATATTATAATATACATTTTTTTAAAATTCAATCACTTTCGGTAATGTGCTAGCCTGCTATATGGATCACACCATAGGCATCTGGCAACAGGCGGTTTTCACATTTTGATCGTTTCGATCAGATTTTGGTCTTTCAATGCTTTTATGGATACCTGAACCGCTCCCCACATCAAAATAAAGGACATGGCAACTGAGCCCATGATCGCCGCCCAGGGCATCTGAAACGGAATCGGAAATAACTTCTGCACACAATACTTCAACAGCAACACAAGCCCCACCCCAGCAGGCACTCCCATCACAAGCGCCCTTCCCGCACAAAGGATACTCTCCAGATACAGCATCTTCTGCAGGGATTCGGATGTCATACCGATACTTTGCAGCACCGCAAACTCTCTGGCTCGCATTTTGACACCGAATATTACCATACTTGTTACATTTAACACACCGATCAGCCCTAGCAGAATAACAAAGCCATACAGAAAAACGGACGCTATTACGACCGCAATATTCATAATCTTTGAAAAGTCCTGCGCCCCAAACACGCGGCACACAAAACCCGCCTCACCATAGTCCTGATTGCCCTGGGGGAAATATTTCTCCAGAACGGCTCTCGCATATGTAATATATCCCTCCTCGTCATCAGGCGATGTCATCCAGTTATATCCCCTTACTTCCGCATAGGGAACGATCAGGCGGACCGGTCTTATATTGGGATAGATCAGCTCTTTCGGAATATTTTCTCCCGTCAGAACACCACCTATCCTTACAGTCTCCGCACTGCCATCCGCCTTCTCAAGCCGCAGGGAACGCACTGACTCAGCCAACGGAACAATATGCCTCTCTTTACCGTTGTCATTATATTTATAATCGTTGATCAATATCGCATCCCCATACCCGGCATCCGCCCGATCACATATTTCCCCGTAGTGCTTTTCATCAACAATAATGATCTCCACCTCCAGTTCATACTCTGACCGGTCAAATCCGTGCTGATCAGCCTCCGACCGATTATCCAGCACTTCCCGCATCTGCTTTGTGATCCGGGATTCCTCCAAATTTGTCACATATGAGAAATAATCCTGACCGCAGCCGAAAATCTCACCGCCCTCATATGCCGCCAATTCATTTGTAATCTCCTCTGCCCGCTTATTATCGATAGTCCGCACATAATAATATTCCCTTCTCCCTGTCTCCGGGTTTATCCGTGTATCATAATTCGATGTATAATCCGCGATCATCGTATACCCGGTATCCATCGAAATATAATTTAAAATGCCGTCTGCAACCTCTTTCAAACCGCTCATCGTAATCAATAGAACAATACTGAAAGAAAATGCCGTTACCGCAGATTTCATTCTTTTCCGGTCAGATACCGTATTTCTGTGCGCAAGCTGGTATTCGACCGCCCTTGTTCCGTCAACATTTCTTTTGCTGCGCCCGCATTTTTTTCTGTTTTCTCTGCCGCCGCGGATACAATCCAAAGCAGATATTCTCATAGCCTTTTTTGCCGGAAATACGGCAGAAAATACCACCGTACCAGCAGATATCAGAGCTGACAGGATCAATGCCATCGGTGAAAAAACAAAGGAAAGTTCAAAAGTGACCGATCTCATCATGGCGCGAACCAGTACATTCAGCTCATCCATATAACCGTTTGCTGCCCGGATTCCGAGAAAACTAAGCAGATACCCAACCACCACACCAACCGGTACCGCCCCGACAATCAGGAAAAAGCTTTCATATAGGATCGTTTTAAATATCTGTTCCTTTGTAGCTCCAACACATTTCAAAACGCCGAACTCTGAAATACGCTCATGGGCACTCATACGAAAAACATTGGAAATAACAATCACCGACATGGCAATAACCAGCATTCCCAAAACAGCGGCAGGAATCAGTAATATCGATTGATACGCTCCTTTGTATAATCCGTAGTCCTCCCCCAGAAAACCCACAAGCATTGTATTCCCGCTTATCACAAAGTTGATAACTGCCGTAAGAAGGGAAGATGACAATACAATTGCTATGGCCGTGATAACCGTCCGCGTTCTTTTTCGCCTGATCTGGCTTAACGCTAATCTGCTCAGAACATTCATAACCGTATCACCTCGTCTCTGATAATCCTGCCATCACTGATCGTGATGATCCGGTCTGCCTGCAAAGCTATCTTTTCATCATGAGTAATAAGGATCAAGGTCTGCTTTTCCCTTTGATTAGCCGCCATAAGCAGCTCTATGATCTCCCTTCCTGCCTTGCTGTCAAGATTTCCCGTGGGCTCATCAGCCAGAATAAACATCGGATCGTTGACAAGTGCTCTGCCCACAGATACCCTTTGCTGCTGTCCTCCGGATAATTCGCCGGGAAAATGCGTTCTGCGATGGGACAGCCCTGTCATCTCCACGATCCGCTCCAGCTTTTTGTTGTCCGGTCTGCGATGATCCAGCAGGCAGGGGAGGATAATATTCTCATCAACAGTCAAATTGGGAATCAGATTATAGAACTGATAGATAATGCCGATGTTTCTGCGTCTGAAAATCGCCAGTTCACTTTCATTCATGTCAAAAATCTCTTTTTTATCAATAAGGACACTGCCGGATGTGGGGCGGTCTATGCCGCCGATCAGATTCATAAGCGTAGATTTTCCGGAGCCTGATGCGCCTACAATGGCAACAAATTCTCCTTTTTTCACCTGGAAACTGACATGGTCAAGAGCTGATACCTGATTATCCCCACTCCCGTATATCTTTGTCAGTTCCTTCACTTCCAAAATTGCCATACCAAACCTCTTTTCTTATTGTTTTTAATTGCTTCACTTATGATATTAAATAAGAAAAGTGACTACTTGGTGACTATTTATAAAATTTCATAATAAATGTCGCCCCGACTCCCTGCCCCCCTGGCAATACCTCAATCTCTCCGTTCTGGGCCCGCATAATGGAAAGAGCAAGGGGCAGACCAATCCCGTATCCGTTCTCCTTCCGGGAACTTTCATAACGGCGAAATAACACGGAAAGCTGCTCTTTTGACAAACCCTCTCCCGCATCCGCAACAGATATCCATCGATAGATTGGATTTTCACCGCTCTCCACAACAATCTCGCTGTCTTCTCCGGAACACTCCGAAGCATTTTTCAGCAGATTAATCAATGCCTCCACCGTCCACTTTCTGTCACAGAAGACGCAAATGTCTTTTCGTAATACCACTCTCTGGTTTCTGATATCCAACAAAACCTCTATCGATTTCAGTGCCGCATCCAGTAACTCCTGAACCCGAACCTTCTCCGTGCGAAAAGAAATCACTGAGGAATCAAGCTTTGCCATCTTCAAAAGTGAAGTTACCAGCCATTCCATATGCCTGACTTCTTTTTTCATGCACAAAAGAAATTCCTTCTGTTTATCCTCGGGGGCTTTCGCTATCAGTTCCGTCATCAGAAGCATAGATGTGATCGGCGTTTTCAATTGATGGGATATATCAGAAAGATACTCCGCCAGGTGCTCTTTTTCCTCTACCGCGGCGCATCTTTGTTCCTGTTCCAGATGAATCAATGTATGGATATCATTTTTCAAAATGCTTAGGGCGCCTTCCCTGTTATCGCGGGGATCAAAGGACTGTCCCTCCATCGCTCTTCGGATTCCTTCCGAAAGCTCTACGATTTCTTTTTTCCTAATCCACACGATAACCGATCCCCCTGACCGTAGTGATATGAACCGCATCCCCCAGCTTCTCTCTCAGCCGTTTGACATATACTGTCAGTGTATTATCTTCCACAAAATCCCCGCTGATATCCCAGATCCTCTCCAGAAGCTGTTCTCTTGTCAATAAAACAGACCGGTTCTCCGCAAAGATCAATAACAGACGATATTCCAAAGCCGTCAATAGAACAGACACCTCTCCTCTATATACCTTTCCGGCCTCCGGATCGATCACCACCTTGCCAATCTTTAAAATTTTTGATGCTTTCTTTTCTTCCGGAAGATTTCTTTTTATCCGCACCAGCAGTTCCCGCAGCCGAAAAGGTTTTGTTATATAATCCGCCGCTTCTCCTTCAAGGGACCGCACAATCTCATCCTCATCATCCACAATCGTCAGATAGATAACAGGGGTACCCAGGCGCCTCAGCACATTTGCAACCTCTCTTCCGGTGCCATCCGGAAGCTGCATATCAATCAGCGCAAGATCGAAATGCTGCTCCTTCATTTTTATCAGCGCTGCGGCAATCTCTCTGCAGTGCACAACAACATATCCTTCGTTTTCCATAGCGTATACCAGACCGGCAGCTATCCCATTATCATCTTCCACAAATAAAATTTGATATCCCATTTTGACTCCATAAGTCAACCAAAAAAGACCAACTATTATACTGCCATCAATTCCCTTACCGCCTGTTCATAATCACACAGACGTTCGGCCTTCTTTATCCTTTTCATAATCTTTTTCTCTTCCGGAAACATACTCTCCGCATAAACCCAAAATTCTTTCATTTTAAAGAGCACATTTCTATCACCTGACATTACCTGCCTGTAATCATGATACAGCCTGTCATGAAAAGCTCTCAGCCTTTTTCCGTCCCGGATATTTTCCTCTCCTTTTGCCCGTATCTTTTCCGCCAGCGCCGGATTCATCAAAAGTCCGCGTCCCAGCATAATCCTGTCCATCTCAGGGAATCTTTCCTTTAACGTTCCGTAATCTCCCGGCATAAAAATATCTCCGTTGTAGCACAGGGGAATCCTGCTCTCCCGCATTGCCTCCGCAAACACTTCCGGATCAGGCGCATTGTTATAATAATCCTTCTGAACCCGGGGATGAAGGATCAGTTCATGAATCGGATATTTATTAAAAATTTCCATCAGGCGGCAAAATTCTTTTGGGCTGTCCATACCCGCCCTTGTTTTCACCGATATCTTTATTCTGCTGTTTTCAAAAACTTCCCTGAAAAAAGCATCCAGTTCCTCCGGCTTTGCCAGAAATCCTGCGCCCTTTCCCTTAGATACCACGGTGCGGGAAGGACAGCCCAGATTCAGGTTCACCTCCTGATATCCGTATTTCTTTTCCAGTTCCTCGGCCGCCCACAGAAAATATTCCGCACGATTTGTCAGAATCTGAGGCACAGCATACATCCCCTGATTATGTTCCGGCAATATATCTCTGATCTCTTTCGGACTTAACACTCTGTTTTGGTTCGGAGATAAAAATGGTATAAAATATTTATCTATTCCCGTGTAAAAGCTGTGAAACGCATTTCTGTATACATATCCGGTTATCCC
>JAAWOG010000017.1 GCA_022799355.1 Lachnospiraceae bacterium
AAAAGTTAAGGATCAACTTTTAATACCCATGATAGAAATATAGTCTATTGTCACATATTTTTCCCTCACAGTCGAGGTACGCACTATCTACCGTTTACCTTATTTATGAATGAATTTCAGATGTCTCAGGAAAGAACAGGAGGAGATCAGAGACGTATCGGGCAGAAGGTAGGCCGTGTAGTGGTAATTATGTTGGCCGTATCTATCATTTCGGTAGTATTTTTATGTGTGGTTATGTCCCGCACTCTTGCGATGAGCATTTTGAAGGAACGCTGTATAACCGGAACGAATGTGCTGGCCTATGAACTTGGGCGCGGCAGCGAAAGTGCTGAAGGCGGCGATATGAATGGGCTGCTGGATGATCTGAAAAACCAGATGGGTTGTGAATTTACAATTTTTGAGGGTGATGTCCGTACTTATACGACCGTAATTGAGGATGGTAAGCGTGTGGTCGGAACGAAGTTGTCTTCTGATGTGTCTGAAATTGTGCTGGGGAAGGGCGAAGCATTTGTAGGTAAGACTGAGATTCTGGGTAAGAAATATCTGTGCTCCTATGTTCCGATAAAGGAGGAGGGAGGAAAGGTCAGCGGGCTGCTCTTTGCCGGTATTTCCAGCGAGGAAGCTAACCGGGAGATGCTTATCACCATTATTTTGTCAGCCGTGGTTGGCGTCGTAGCGATCATAATATGTCTGGTTATTCTTGTCGATTATCTGAAAAAGAAGGTTTCGGCGCCTCTGGCTTTGATTACGAAAACAGCGGAGCGCCTGGAGCGGGGAGATCTGGGGCTGGAGAGCGGACAGGAGGTCAGAGTCGGGATTTATTCGGGAGATGAGATCGGCAAACTGGGACAGATATTTGAGAGTACTGCCCGGCGTCTGGGATCTTATATCGGTGAGATTTCCGGTGTGTTGGATTCCATTGCCGGAGGGGACCTGACAAACAGTATTCAGCAGGAATACATAGGAGATTTTACATCTATTCAGCATTCTCTGGAAAAAATCAGTGACAGATTGAATGATACGATGAGACAGATCAGGGACAGTGCGGAGCAGGTATCGGACGGTTCGGATCAGGTATCATCCAGTGCGCAGGATCTGGCTCAGGGGGCCAGCGAACAGGCAAGTTCCGTGCAGGAGCTGATTGCCACAATGAGTGAAATTTCCGGAAATGCCCAAAGGACGGCGCAGGCGACCAGGGAAGCCGGTGAGTATGTGGATAAGGCCGGTGCGCAGCTTGGGATGAGTATGGAATATGTTAAGGGACTGAACACCGCAATGGAAAAAATTTCAGGTGCTTCGGAGGAAATCAGCAAGATCATTGCAGCCAGCGAAGATATTGCTTCCCAGACCAATCTTCTGGCGTTAAATGCCGCAGTGGAAGCGGCGCGTGCAGGAGATGTGGGAAAGGGTTTTGCCGTAGTGGCAGATGAGGTGCGCAATCTGGCAAATAAATCTGACGAGGCGGCAAAAGCGACCAGACGGTTGATTGAGAGTTCTATTGTGGCAGTGACAGAGGGTATCGAGGTGGTAAATAAGGTGACGGATTCTCTGGAACTTACCAATGTGAATGCCGGTGGTGTGAGCGTACAGATGGCTGCTGTGGTGGAGGCTGTGGAGAGTCAGACGAATGCCATTAGCCAGGTTACGGAAGGGATCGATCAGATATCCGCTGTGGTTCAGACTAACTCTGCAACCAGCGAGGAGAGTGCCGCAGCCAGCGAGGAATTGTCTGCTCAGGCGGGGCTGCTGAAGGAACTGGTGGCAGCATTCAGGCTTAAAAGATAGGAGATAGGAAAAGAGCCACTTCATTTTGGATGAGGAAGTGGCTCTTTTGATAGAGCGGTTAAATAAGAAAGCAGTTGAATTATATATTTATTATTGTATTTGATTATTTAAAATGTGTATTTGGGGAAATGGTATTATGATATGGGACACTTGGCTGCGGTCGAGTGTTTTTTTGCTCCTAAACTAAGTTTTATGTTAAAAAAATGTAATATATTGTTATACTGTAAATCAAAGCTATTGTTTTTCGTTTTGGGTAAGCGGGTTTAGACTAAACGTACTTATCTGGAATGAAAATACTAACTAAAACTGAGAGTGCTAACTTTTCGGTGCGCACATTTGGAAGACTTAGAGCTGATAAAAATACTATTCTGGAAAGATGCCGGAATTTATTGAAGGTGATATTTTTAGAACCATTGTTCCATTAGATGATACGTATTCGTATGATTTTGGCGCGGTTGAAAGAGAAAATGCCGATAAGTGCCGACAAATATTCAAATAAAAAGTTTATCGAAGCAGGAAACATTAATAGTAGATTATTTGCAAAAGAATGAAAAAATAACGACAAGCAAGGCCGAGGAAGTGTTGGGTGTAAAACAAAGAAGGGCTAGAGAAATTTAAAAAGAGTTGACGAAGAAAGAAGTGCTTTTAAAATGCGGTGCATATAAAGGTACAGTATATGTATTGAATGTAAAGTAGATTAGTTAAAAGTGAGTTTTAATAATAATTTAAAACCAACAGTATTTATATCTTGCTAAGACACGCAGATAAATGGAGACCAACTATGAACCTGACTAATTTTTTAAAACAGATAGATGTCCTGACGTCGCAATATTCAACAGATCAGCTTATCGCTTTTGTGCATGATATTGGAAGGGTTTGCCCAGAACATTGCAGAGAAGGCTTTCTGGAAATGCTGAAATCTGCCGGGGGAGAGGCAGAAAAAGCGGCAAACAAAAAGGATATTGATTTCGACGAAATGTACAATCATATCAGAGGTAATTTAAAAAGCATTGATTCTCAGGAAATCACTATTACCGGCGTATTGAACGAAGAGTATGATGACTGGTATGACGGCAGTGATGAAGAATTCTATTATGAGGACAACAGCGGCATTTCGGATATGCTGGAGGAAGCCTGTGATTTTGTGCATATGTGTGTGGACATAGAGAGATATAGAGAAGGTTTTGCAGTTGGAAAGCAGATGTTGGAGATGGAGATTCTGTGCGATAATGAGTATGGCGATGAAGAGTTTTCACTTTGGGATTTGGTGCATCATGAGCTTTTGCACTGTAATCTGAAACAGGCTATTCTGGATATAGCGTATTGCGCATATCATGCAGTGCCGTCCTCCAAACGTCCGGAGGCATTGTACGGAGTTATTGTAAATGCGAAAGAGGATACAGTTACATTAGAAGCAATGATGCAGCATGGAGATGAAGAATTATCTGAGTTTGAGGAATTTCTTCCGACCTGGGTTACATATCTTGGCGATAAGACAGGACATGATGCGGATCGGCTTATTGGGGAAGCTGTTGATTTACTGAATAATGTTTCCTTGGAGTTGCAGTATGCGGAAAAATATGCCGACATCCATCCGGGATTATATTTGAATATATTGGAGAACGGGAAATCTGTGGCGGTGAATGATATGGTATCCATAGGACTCAAAGCGATGAAAACGATACCAAAGAATTATATGATGCGCAGCAGGGCAGCATTGAAAACGGCCGAGTTTGTTATTGCGGCAGACGGGGAAGTGGCTTTATTGGAAAAATGTTATTTTGCCGCATGTGAATCGGATACATCCGCACAAAATTATCTCCGCGCGTTGTTAAACGGGTATGGAAGCGGAGAGAAAAGGGAAGAACTTCAAAGGATATTTAAGGTATTGCCCAAGGATAAGAGCAATGGTTCTTATATGGGGTATGAAGGGAATCATTTCCGATATGGGAGTGGTACATATTTTGAGAGGGAGGTAAACAAGCCGGACAGCAATATGGTTTTAGTGCTCAGGTTCTTAGACGGGCAGTTTGTGGAGGTATTGGACGAAGGGTTGAATAAATCAGAAGCACTGGGCTGGACGGGAACCTTCATGAAACAGGGAATTGCATTGTTTTTATTATATTTGCACGAGGGACAATGGATGGATAAGGGAATCGCCGCTATGAAAGAGAGGGCAAAAAGTGCAATGCAATTTTCTGCGGAAGAATATCGAAAAGGCACTTGTGGATTTGAGGACATTGACGAAAATGACCTGTTTTGCCAATTGTTTTTACAATGGAAGTCTATGGTGCAAATGTCATCTGATATAAGGAACCGTGCCATAAAGCGAATTATGGCATTACTGGAAGAGCGGACAGCAGGAATTATGGATGCGAACAGAAGAAACTATTATGGGGAATGTGCAGCGTATATTGCCGCTTTGGGAGAGGTGCGGGAGTCTTTGGGAGAGATGGGGGCAAAACAGAAGCTTATGACATCGTATAAGGAGATGTATCCGCGAAGGAGTGCATTTCGGGAAGAAATGAGGAAGTATGGCTGGATCGATACCAGAAGAAAATAGAGGCATAGCAGAAGCGGAATGAATTTTCTATATCTTAAACTAAGATGAAATTTTACACTGAAAGAACGTAAACGGTAGATAGTCCGTAGCGATACAAAACGGGAGCAAATCCGTATGATAGAAATAGGTTTGCTCCCATTTTTCTTCCTGATAGATCAGCCGGATCATAGTCAGCGTAAGGTATGTACTATCTCCCGTTTAGAATTGATAAACCGGCACTCAATTGTTAGGAATTTTCAGTACCTGGCCAATATTCAGGATATCGCTTCTCAATCCATTTAAGCTTTTGATGGCGTCAACCGTAGTGCCAAATCTTTGTGCCAACTGCCAGAGTGTATCCCCTGAGCGGACGGTATACTCAAAATATGGAGCGGGCACCGGTACCTCGGAAGGAATTTTCAGTATCTGCCCAATGCTCAGATCATTGCCTGAAAGTCCGTTTAGATTTTTGATGGCATCAACCGTTGTGTGATAGCGTTGTGCCAGCAGCCAAAGGGTATCTCCGGAGCGGACAACATATTCAAAGTATGATTCGTCAGTAGTATCTGCTGTCGGAATTTTGAGTACCTGCCCGATATTGAGATTATCACCAGTCAGCCCGTTCAGCTTTTTGATGACATCGACTGTCGTATTGTAGCGCTGTGCCAGCAGCCAAAGAGTATCTCCTGAACGGACAACATATTCTATAAAGCCTGTGTCAGTGCCGGGAGGAATGATATCCTCTGCTCCCAGATAGGTCTGATACAGTGCCTGCCATGTGAGCGGTCCTACTATGCCGTCTGCTTTCAGCCCTGCGGCGCGTTGGAATGCAGCGACCGACTGCTGTGTTTCCGTGCCGAAATTTCCGTCCTGCATGGGAGCAGGAATGGCAGGATTAAACTCGGCCGCCATATTCAAAAGATACTGCAGTGTAATGACATCCTGCCCGGAGGAACCAGGGCGGAGAACAGAGGACGGCGGAACGGTTCCGATTCCGAGAGAAGTTCCTTCGCTGTCCAGTTCGGCAAGTCTGGCTACGGAAGTATAAAGGTAGGAAAGCTTATTCCAGGTGGCTTTTCCGACTATGCCATCAGGAGCCAGGCTGAAAATACTCTGAAATCTGGTGACAGCCGCTTTGGTACTCTCCCCGAACACGCCGGTTTTGTCCGTAACCGCAGGAATGGCGGGATAATTGCGTCGAATCCTGTTCAGGTAAGTCTGGATGGTCTGTACGTCAAGTCCCGTACTCCCTGTCCGAAGTGCGGTACCGGGATAGGAGGAGAGAATGCCGGTAATGATATTAGTTTCTGCGATTTCCACGTCCTTCGGGTAATAGGAGCGCAGTATCTGCAGAGAGTTTAGTCCCTGATTTGCCAGTGTGACTGTCCCCCATTGGGATAAGCCGGGGCAGGTCGCGGTGGTTCCGTTGCAGAAAGATGTAAAATAGGGTGCGATTTGCCCCTGCCTGCGTACATATTCATTGAAAATCTGATCCACAATCCGGCTGACGGATTCATAAATATTCCGCCCGTATATGAAATACTGGTCATAGGCAGTACTATTTGTTATGTCAAATCCATAGCCGCGGCTTCTATACCACTCGGTATAAATTCTATTTAACGAAAAGGTGATAATTGCATAAATATTTGCTCTTAGAGATGCATCCGGCCATGTGGGATAAATTTCACTGCTGGCAACGTTCTTTACGTAATTGGGAAAGGACACCTGGACATTGGTGGCGGCTGCGCCCGGAGAGCCCAGATGTACCGTGATCGGGTTTGGAATGACCACCTGGCGGAGTACCTGGGGATTCGTATCAGGTACCTCCTGATAACGGCTGCCGCTCATGGAAACGGCGGGTGGGCTGATCCGAATCTCCGTCACGGTCGGGATGCGCTGCATCCTTCGCATCGGAATAAATTCAATCGGCTGAATGGCTGTCTCACCTTCCAATATCGGAATGCCGGAAATATGGACGGAATTAAAACCGTTTGCAAAGGCAAGCACATGATAACTGATATATGGTATTCCCTGAAAATTCGGATCAAGGGACAGGGAACGGTCCAGGGTTTCAAGGGCAATTTTTTCTGTTTCCCCGCTTTCATTCGTTGTCAAATGATAAATATTTTTCTCTTTGCCATCTGTGATCCAGATTTGGGCCCCGCTTAGAGGAAGCGCGTCGTGGGCTGTCCGTGCCTGTATCATCAAATAACCGATAGCCATAACAATTCATTTCTCCTTTACATCATTTTTATTTTTATTGTCGCAGGATTTAGGAAGCGGTTTTTGCTTCCTGATATATAAATATGAAAAAAAGGCATTTATGGTTCCTTTACTCCGGCTGCAATTTTTAGAAAAATGTCAATAAACTTTTACAAAATATTCACTTGGCATAATGTTGATTTTGCAATATACTTACTGGTAGAACCTATATGAAGTATGGGAAGCAGCATTACCCGGGCGCAGAGAACAGCGCAGAAAGGGAGGATGGTATGATGGCTGAAACAATAATTTTTTCGGTGATACTGTTGGTGTGTGCGGTACCCGTTATAATAATTGGTATTGTTCAGTGCAGAAGTAAAGAGCCGGTTGGTTTCTGGAGCGGAAAGAAACCGCCTGAAAAAGAGCAGATTACGGATGTAAAGGCTTATAATCGAAAACATGGAATTATGTGGATATTGCTGGGAGCGGGGATTATTCTCTGTTTTGGATGCGGGCTTATCATCGGAGGAGCAGCAGCCGGATATTTATGTATGATAGAAATCATGGGCGGTATCGTCGCAATGATTCTGTACCATAACAGGCTGGAACATATGTACAGGAAAAAGGATAACGGCAGATAATTCTGTCACGTTAAAAGCAGCGGAGAGGAGATAATTATGTTATTGATACAATACCCTAAATGCTCCACCTGCCGGAAGGCTAAAAAATGGCTGGATGCACATAATATTACTTATACGGAACGTCATATCGCAGAGGATAATCCGTCTTACGGCGAGTTAAAGGAGTGGTTTAAAAAAAGCGGACTGCCGCTTAAAAGATTTTTTAATACAAGCGGGATGTTGTATAAGGAAATGCAGTTGAAGGACAAGCTGCCTGCCATGAGCGAAGAGGAACAGTTAAAGCTTCTGGCAACGAACGGAATGCTTGTTAAGCGCCCTCTGATCGTAAATGATAATGAGGTGCTTACGGGATTTAAGGAGGCGGAGTGGACAGAGAAGCTTTTACGGTGATGGAAGGAAACGGAGATTTGATAGTATCTGTTTTTCAGAATTTATAATATTGTGCTGTTGGCTGATACCGGTGTAGGGAAACAATTTCTTACGCCGGTTTTGTGTCTGGGTGAAAATAAATGTATGCGGGGAAACGAAAGGGAGGGTTGGAGCGATATGACAGATATCTACTATATGGAAGACGATGAAAACATCTCCTGCGCAGTGCGGAAATTTCTGGGACAGTATGGTTTCAGTGTCTCAGTATTTCCGACTATCGCTGCCGCAAAGGAGGCTTTCGGAGGCGGATGTCCCGCATTGGCGCTGGTGGACTGGAATATGCCGGACGGAAACGGCGTGCAGATGTGCCGATGGATTCGAGAGCGTTTCAGAGACCTGCCGGTGGTTTTTCTGACGGTACGGGAGGATTCAAGGGATATTGTTTCGGGATTTGAGAGCGGCGCGGATGATTATGTGGTGAAGCCCTTTGAACTGGAGGTTCTGTTATCGCGGATCAGGGCGTTGCTGCGAAGATGCGGAGATATCTCGGGGAGGTATCTCTCCTGCGGTCCAATATCTCTTGACAGGGAAAACAGGAGCATTTATTGCGGAGAGGAGCAGGTACATTTAAGTCCTTCGGAATACCAACTGTTATTATATTTGCTGGAGAACAAGGGCAGGATCGTCACAAGGGAGATGCTGCTTGAGAGGCTCTGGGACAGCGATGGGAATTTTGTGAATAATAATACACTTACCGTGACAATGAAGCGCCTGCGGGAGAAGCTGCACAGGCCGGATTGTCTGAAAACCTTGAGGAGCATCGGTTATCGTATGGAGGAGACGGGAAAGGTACAAAATGGGGATTAGGATGTTGGGATTTTATTTGGCAATGGGATTTTTGGCAGGTATTCTGTTTTGCTGCGTTTGGGTTTTTCTGTGGCGGAAAAGAGGAAGGCGGCGCATTGACGGGCTGAGAGAATATCTGGAGAGCGTAAATACGGGAGGCGGGGCTATTCTCCCGAAGGGGCGGGAAGATGATTTTTCCGGGCTGCAGGATGAGATATATAAAACAGTGACGGAGCTGTATCAGACGAGGGAAGCGGCGCTTTCGGCAAAGAGTCATTTTGCGGAAAATCTCTATAATATTGCGCATCAGATCAAAACGCCGATCACCTCCGCCTCATTGTCCCTGCAGATGGTGCGGTATGAAATGCCGTCGGATTACTTTGACCAGATCAAGATGCAGCTTTCCATACTGACGCATCTGGAAGAGGCGCTTCTGCTGTTGGCGCGCATGGATACGGGGATGCTGGTGATGGAGAAAGAGGAAGTGGATGTTTTTACACTGCTGGAACTTGCTGCGGAAAATCTGCAGGAATTGTTCCGTAGGGCGGATGTCTGTGCGGAGATACCGGAAACCGGGGAGGTGTCCATAAGAGCTGATATGGAGTGGACGATGGAGGCAGTCATGAACCTGATGAAAAACGCGCTGGAACATACGCCGCCGGGGGGAGTGGTACGCTGTGCCTATGAACAGAATCCGCTGTATACACAGATCGTAATCACGGATACGGGGAGCGGATTTGACAGGGAGGATCTTCCCTATCTTTTTGAGCGGTTTTACAGAGGAAAGAATGCAAAGAAAGGGGGCATCGGAATCGGGCTCGCCCTTTCCAAAGCAATTATCGAAAGCCAGAACGGGATTATAACGGCGCGGAATCTGACGGATGGCGGCGCCTGTTTTGAAATTCGCTTCTATGGTCAGTGAGGAGGCGTTCATAATACTGCTAAAACGGAATACGTATGAATAACAGCCCTTAAATAGTTGCGGATAAGGGGGATGGTCTCTCTTCCCTCTGTCACCGAGTTGTCATTTTAATCTGTTATAATGAAGGCAGGATCAGGCGGAGGCGTTTTGCATCTGTCGGGGTTATCACATAGGGAAGGAAAACGGCATGGAGATTTTAAGATGTGAGAAGGTAAGCAGGATTTATGGCAGCGGCGATGGGCAGGTTACCGCACTGAATCAGGTTGATTTTTCGGTACAAAAAGGAGAGTTTGTCGCGATCGTAGGGGCTTCCGGCTCGGGGAAATCCACATTGCTCCATATTCTCGGGAGCGTGGATAAGCCTACCTCAGGCAGGGTATTTGTGGAAGAGACGGATGTCTCCGGGCTGACGCCCATCCAGGCGGCGATCTTCAGGCGCAGGAAGGTGGGGCTGGTCTATCAGTTTTATAATCTGATACCGACAATCACGGTACGAAAAAATATCCTGATGCCCCTTCTTTTGGATAAGAGAAAGCCGAATCAGGAGTATTTTGACAAAATAGTTCGCACGCTGGGGATAGGGGACAAGCTGGAGGCGCTTCCGAGTCAGTTATCGGGCGGCCAGCAGCAGAGGGTGTCTATTGCCCGTGCCCTGATCTATCGTCCGGCGCTTCTTTTGGCGGATGAACCCACCGGCAATCTGGACCGGAAAAATTCCGGAGAGATCATCGACATGCTGAAACTCTCCAATCGGAACCTGAATCAGACGATCCTTCTGATCACCCATGATGAGCGGATCGCCTTAGAGGCTGACAGGATTGTGACAATAGAGGACGGTCGGATCATCTGTGACAGAATGAAAAACAGGGATGCTTTACAAAAAGAATGGCGGGGGTGATAAGATGTGGAAAAATTATGCGGCGGATTATATCAGGCATAACCGGGCGGGAAGCGGCTCCGTCATTGCCGCATCCTTTATCGCGGCGTTGTTTCTTTCTTTTTTATGCAGTACCTTCTATCATTTCTGGCTGGATGCCGTGGAAGGGGCGAAACTGGAGAACGGCGGCTGGCACGGGCGGATCACGGCGGAACTTGGTGAGGATGAGCTGGAAGAGATCCGGTCTTTTCCCAATGTGGAAAAAGTGGCGCTCACCGGGGCGTATGAGACGGTTTGGGAAGAACAGGCATCGGAGAAGCGGGAGGCCGTGGATATTACGTTTTATAATAAAAGGACGGTTTACAAGGATATGCAGGATATTGTCAGGACACTGGGGCTTTCGGAGGAGGCAGCCGAGTACAATTATCAACTGTTGTCCCTGTACTTTGTCCGCATTCCCGGAGATACGATGCCAAGGCTTCTGATGCCGGCTTATCTCGCAATCGTGGTGATGGTGTGCATTTCTCTGATTCTGGTGATCCATAATTCCTTTGCGGTATCCATGAATAACCGGATCAGGCAGTTTGGCATATTTTCCGGTATCGGCGCAACGAAAAGGCAGATTCTGACCTGCCTCATGGAGGAGGCTTTTGTACTTTCCGCGGTGCCCATCCTTTTCGGTATTTTGCTGGGAGTCGTTCTCAGCTTCGCGACGGTCAGGGCTATGGGAACATTTGCGGCGAACCTGGCAGGAGGGAGAAAGATGGACTTTGCGCTGCATCCTGTTGTCCTGATCCTGATATTTCTTCTGGCGCTTTTGACTGTGCTCATCTCCGCGTGGATTCCGGCGCAGAGGCTCAGCAGGCTTACGCCTCTTGAGGCAATCAGGGGAGCCGGCGGGGCGGAGCTTATGAAAAAGAAGCATTCTCCGCTGCTGTCCGCGCTCTTTGGCATGGAGGGGGAACTGGCGGGAAATGCGCTGAAGGCGCAGAAAAAGGCGCTGCGTACCACATCCTTTTCTCTGACGCTGGCGTTTCTGGGATTTATGCTGATGCAGTGTTTTTTTACGCTCTCCGGTATCAGCACGCGGCATACTTACTTTGAGGCCTATCAGGATGTCTGGGATATCTATATAAGAGTAAAGGATGAGAAGATAGAGAATTTTGAGCAGATCGACGAGGTACGGGCTGTGGAAGGGGCGGAAAGCTGTATCGTATATCAGAAGGCAAAAGCGGTAAGTATGATTCCGGCAAAGGATATAAGCCAGGAGCTGGCCGCGGCGGGAGGAATGGAGGAACTGGCGGGAATTTACCCGGAGGAGGGAAATGCCTATCCGATTGAAGCGCCGCTTGTTATTCTGGATGATCAAAGCTTTGCGGAATATTGCCGGGAGATTGGAATAGAAGAAGAGGCAGGGCAGGAGGGGGTTATTGTGCTGAACCGGATTTGGAACAGGGCTGAAAGTAATTTCCGGTATCCGGAATATTTGCCCTATATTCAGGAGGATACGCAGAAGATTACGCTCCTTGGCAAGGGATATTCGGATGATAAAACAGCGATGCCCAAAGAGGTGGCAGGAAATGTGATGATAGAAGTCCCTGTGCTTGCCTGTACCGGGAAAGCGCCTGCGCTGCGGGAGGATTACGGTAAGTCGGATTACCCGCTGGTACAGTTTATTTCGTTAGGTTACTGGAGCAAGGCGCTGGAACGAATCGGGGGAGCGGAGAAGGATCTTTTCATACGGGTGTTGGCGAAGGACAGAGAATCTTCGGAAGTGCTGGACCGGATGGAAGATTCCCTGACAGGGATGATGGATAAAAAGTATGAGATCGAGAGTGAGAACCGCATACGGGAGAAAAGGGACAATGATACGATGATACGGGGTTATGAGCTGATACTGGGAGGGGTGTGTGCATTTTTTGCATCGATAGGAATCGCCCATGTGTTTTCCAATACGGCAGGCTTTATCAGGCAGAGAAAACGCGAATTTGCCAGATATATGTCTGTGGGGCTGACGCCGGAGGGAATGCGGAAAATATTTTGTATTGAGGCGGTTATTGTTATGGGGCGCCCGCTGGCCGCCGCACTGTTTCTGACCATTGCGATGACGGCCGGGATGATCAGGGCAAGTTATCTTGATCCGGCGGAATTTATGAGGGAGGCTCCGATTTTGCCGATCCTGGCGTTTGTGCTGGCTGTGCTTGGATTTGTGGCGCTGGCTTACCTGCTGGGAGGGAGGAAGATCCTGCGGATGGACCTGGCGGAGGCGCTGCGGGATGATACGATGCTGTAAGAAATGCCAGCGGGGATACGCATATACACTCGGCGGACGGACCGGCGAATTTGTTTTTCTTATATTACCAAATAAATTTTTCAATTTCCTCTTGCCAAAATGAAAAAAACGGCTATAATGTATTAAGGTATGAGAAATTAATATTTATACATAAAAATGCATAAACCAAAAATGCGATAAAAACTATCGGGATTCCATGGGGGATGCACATTATGTATACGGAAAAAGCAGATATATGCGTACGGAGTATACATCTGCGAAACTGGACAGGAGGAACTATTATGAAAAAGAAATGGTTGGCAGTATTGATGGCGGTATCCATGACAGCGGCTCTTGTAGCATGCGGTTCCGGCGATACGACAGGGGAGGCGGCAGAGCCCGCAGCGGAAACAGAAGAGGTGGCAGATGATGCGGCAGAGAGCGAAGCTCCCGCGGAGGAAGCACAGGAGCCTGCGGCAGAAGGCGCGGCGGTAAGCACGGTGACGGAAGGTGTGCTGACGGTTGCTACAAGCCCGGACTTTGCGCCCTATGAGTTCTATGCGATCGGCGATGACGGAAATCCGACGCTTGCCGGTTTTGATATGGCGCTGGCACAGTATGTGGCAGATTACATGGGGCTGACACTGGAAGTGGTTCCGATGGATTTTGACGGTGTGCTGAGCGAACTGCAGATGAAGAACGTTGATCTTGGCATGGCGGGGCTTTCTCCCGATCCTGCACGTGAAGACGCTATGGACTTTTCCGATATCTATTATCTCGGCGGACAGTCCCTTGTGACGGTAAAAGCAAACGCGGATACGCTGAACAGCTTTGAGGCGTGCAACAAAGCGGAAGTTTCCGTAGGTGCTCAGATCGGTTCCATCCAGATGGATCTTGCCAATGAGTATTCACCGGATGCTGATATCGTACCGCTTCCTAAGGTAACGGATATCATCAGTGAGTTGCTGGGCGGAAAGCTGGATGCTGCTTATATCGAGACGGCAGTGGCGGAAAGCTACCAGAAGAACTATCCCGATCTGGAGATCGTGCTGGAAGTACCTTATGATGTGGCAGGCTCGTCCATCGGCGTGAGCAAAGGGAATGCGGAACTTCTTGCGGCGGTGAATGAAGCGATTGCGGCGGCAGTGGAAGATGGTTCTATGGATCAGTTCGTGGCGGAAGCGAATGAACTGGCAGCAGGCGAAAAATATGAAGGACTGCTGAATGAAGAAGGACAGGTACAGGAGTAAAGGTTCACGTTGAATAATAGCGGGGGCCTGGATGGAAAGACAGATATGTGAAACAAAAAGTCCCCTCCGGAAACGGAGAGGACTTTCAGTTGGTTTATAAGTGTTTTGCGAAAGCGGGCATTTATTGAATGGTTACATAAGAAGGGAAAGGAATACTTCATGGATCAATTTATCAAGCTATCCAATTTTTCCAAGATTGCGCCCTATGCGCAGTTGTTCAGGCAGGGACTGGCGGTTACCGTATTGTTATCTTTGTTTACGGTGCTCATCGGTTTCTGCCTCGCTTTGATTTTAGCGCTGATGCGCATGTCGAATTTCAGGCCGTTTCGTTTTCTTGGCATTGATAAGGACGGGCATCAGAAGGAGGGCGGTGTGCTGGCAGCGGTCAGCAGGTTCAATCCGCTTTCTTTTCTGGCAACGGCGTATGTGGAAATTCTCAGGTCTACGCCTGTGATCGTACAGATCTTTATCATCTATTTTGGCGTATTCAGCATTATAGAGCTGCCCAATTTCCAGTTGTTCGGGTTTATTAAATTCGGCCGGTTTTTCCCCGGCGTTGTGGCGCTTGGCATGAACTCCGGCGCTTATCTGTGTGAGATTATCCGGGCGGGTATTCAGTCCATAGACGGCGGTCAGACCGAGGCGGCGAGGTCTCTCGGACTGTCTCAGACACAGAACCTGCGCCATATCATCCTGCCTCAGGCGCTGAAAAATATTCTGCCCGCCATTGCAAATGAATTTGTTGTGATCATCAAGGAGTCCGCGATCACCTATACGATCGGCGTGCAGGATATTATGTCGGCGGTGAATGCGGTGAAGGGCGCTACTTTCGTGATACTCGAACCGCTGCTGGTGGCGACGGCAATTTATTTCTGCCTCTGCTTCCCGACATCCAAACTGATTGCATACTTTGAAAGGAGAATGAGCCATGGCGACAAGAGATAGCCTGATACAGGTGAGGGATTTAAAAAAGCATTATCATGGGGATTCCATCAAGGCTTTGGATGGTGTGACGGTGGACATCGAGTTCGGGGATGTGATGGTGGTGATCGGCCCCTCCGGTTCTGGAAAATCTACATTTCTGCGGAGCCTGAATCTTTTGGAAGAGCCCACCGGCGGCTCCATTTTCTTTGAGGGCACGGACATCACAAAGAAAAAATATAAAGATGAAAACGGAAAGACGGTGAAGCTGGATATTGACAGCCTGCGCCAGAAGATGGGCATGGTATTTCAGCATTTTAACCTGTTTCCTCATATGACGATCCTGGAGAATATGACGCTTGCGCCAATAAAAGTAAAGAAGATGAGCAGGGCGGAAGCGGAGGAAAAAGCCCTTGCACTGCTTGAGAGAGTAGGGCTGAGGGATCGGGCGAATGATTATCCGATTCAGCTTTCCGGCGGACAAAAACAGCGTGTGGCAATCGTGAGGGCACTGGCAATGGAACCGGATGTGATGCTCTTTGACGAGCCTACTTCCGCGCTGGATCCCGAGATGGTGGGTGAGGTGCTGGACGTTATGAAAGGCCTGGCAAAGGAGGGGATGACCATGGTGGTGGTCACTCACGAGATGGGATTTGCCAGAGAAGTGGGAAACAGAGTGTTATTTATGGCGGACGGGCTCTTGGTGGAGCAGGGAAGCCCGGAGGATATTTTTGAGCATCCGAAGAGCCCGAGGCTGCAGGAATTTTTATCAAAAGTATTGTAGAAGTATACAGGGAGAGTGTGGCTTTAATATGACTAAAGAAAAACAGGCGGCGCTTGCCGCAATCGAGGAGAAAAGGAATACGATCATCCATGTGGCGGACAGTATCTGGGAATATGCGGAGTTATCCCTGCAGGAGTACAAATCCTGCGCATTGTACTGTGAGGTACTGGAAAAGGAGGGCTTTCAGGTTGACAGGGGCATCTGTGGGATTGAGACAGCTTTTTCGGCGAGTTTTGGCAGCGGCCGGCCTGTGATCGGTGTTCTGGCGGAGTATGATGCTCTTTCGGGGCTTTCCCAGAAAGCCGGCGCTTTGGAGCGGGAAGAGGCAAGCAGCGGCGGAAACGGACATGGCTGTGGTCATAATCTGCTCGGGGCCGGCGCTCTTGCGGCGGCAATCGGGATAAAGGCTTATCTGGAAAAGACGGGGAGGCAGGGAACGGTTATATTGTACGGCTGTCCCGGTGAAGAGGGCGGAGCGGCAAAAGCCTTTATGGCAAGGGACGGCGTGTGGAAAGAGCCGGATGCGGCGCTCACCTGGCATCCGGAGGATGTGAACGAGGTTGTGACGGGATCCTCCAATTCCTGTATTCAGGTGCAGTACAAGTTTACCGGGACGGCTTCCCATGCGGCGGGGGCGCCGGAGAAGGGCAGAAGCGCCCTGGATGCGGTAGAACTGATGAATATCGGTGTGCAGTTTCTGCGGGAGCATATGAGTGACCGGGCGAGAATCCACTATGCGATCACGGATGCCGGCGGGTGCAGCGCCAATGTGGTGCAGCCCAGGGCGAGTGTACTCTATATGGTGCGCTCTAATCATGTGGCGGAAGCGGTGGAACTGCAGAAGCGGGTGGATAAGATTGCGGAGGGCGCGGCACTGATGACGGAGACAACTTTTGAGAGGAAGTTTATCGACGGCTGTGCCGATACGGTCTGCAACCATGTGCTGGAAAAAGTGTTGTATGATAACTTTGAGGAACTTGGCGTTCCGGCTTATACGGAAGAAGAAAATGAGTATGCGGATGCTCTTGCGGCAGGATTTGATATACTGAATTATAATCCGGGCATAGCGGCCAAATATGACAGGGATGCGGCGGAAAAGATCAAAGAATGGCAGAAGAGCTCCGGCCATGCAATGAACGCCTTTTTGGCGCCTCTTTATACGGGGGATGCTTTTGAGCCGGGCTCCACGGATGTGGGGGATGTAAGCTGGCTTACGCCGACGGCGCAGATCCATGTGGCGGCATGGCCCAACGGCGCTCCTGGGCACAGCTGGCAGGTTGTAGCCTGCGACAGGACGGAAATCGGACATAAAGCTGCCCTGCAGGCAGGTAAGGTGTTGGCTGCAGGGGGCATAGATCTGTTTGAAAATCCTGATCTTCTGAAAAAAGCAAGGGAAGAGTTTGAAAAACGGACAAAAGCCGGTTTTGTCAGTCCCGTACCGATCGGAGCAAAGCCGGTGATTCCGGATTAAAGGTCTTTCCGGGATTTCAGGTCGGGAATTTTTCCGCCTTTCAGAAAATGATAAAGAGTATACTGTTCCTCAATCGTCATCTCGCGGATTGCGTTAAATAAGTCTTTTAACAGTTTGGAGTCGCTGTTTTTACCGGAGAAGAACTGTTCGGGAGTAATCTCGAAATATTCGCAGATTTTATAGAGAGAACCGAGGGAGGGCAGTATATTTCCTGAAGAAATAGCCTGAATGTAACCTTTGCTGAAACCGAGGTCAAGACTTAACTGATATTCGGAAATGCTGTGCTCCATACGAAGTTTTGTAATTCTTTCCGCAATGAATTTTTTATCTAACGGACTTTTCTCCATGTATTTTTCTCCTTTATTGTATGAAAATGTTTCTATATTCGCTTCACTAACGCTCATTGTATCATGAATCTTCAATTCACAATCGCCATTCGCCGCTCGCTTCGCTAACGCTCATTATATCATAATCGAAGGCTTTCGCGCGAGTTTTTTTGAAAAATATATTAAGTTGCAGTTTTATTGATGCTGATCACAGGAATTGTATACATTTTAAATCTTTTTCTCAAAATGCTGATAATCTTTGCTGGAACGCCAACTGCCGCCCCAGGTGAAGCCATGTTGTATAAAAAGCTGGTAAGCAAGGTCGGTTTTGTCGATCTTATAAGGAAAATCCTGTTCTCTGTCCGCATAGGCTTCGCTCCCGGCGGGGGAGATATTGACCGTGCCGTCCTTGCGGGTGGTGACGTAGGGGTTGTAGAAGGGATTCAGGTCAATGGCAAGGCCGTAGGCATGGTTGGAAAGTCTGCCGGAGGGAAGCGCCCTGTAGTTAAAGCAGGATGTATTATTGTCTTCCATGGACAGTTCATCATCCCCCTGATATTCCTCCACAAGACATATTTTCTCCACGGGATATTGTGCTTCGTAAAGTGCGCAGAAAATTTCTGTCAGATCCTGGGCGATCGCCTTGTGGCAGATGAGTTCTCCCGTCCGGGTATTTCCGTCAAAATCATAATACAGAACGCTGACATAGCGAAGCATATCATAGGAGATGGCGGCATTGGCGTCGTCGGCGGGATAAGAGATGCCTGTGATCTTTTCCTTTATGGTATCATTTAAAGATTCATAGTAGAAGCCTTCCTGACAGGTTATCCGGTCATCCATGGCAGTATCCTCCTTAGGCAGGGTAGATTTATTTTCCGGATTTGCGGAGTTATCTTCAGCACTGTCCGCGGGCAGGTCCTCGACTTCGGCGGTGTGATCCTTTGATTGTGCAGGGAGGGAGGAATCCGTATCTGTCTGAGAGGAAGCCTGTGATGTCTGTGCCTGCTCCCGGTCGGAAGATTCGGACAGACCGCTGGCGTTATTCTGTTCAGAGCTTATGGTCTCCTCCTGTTCTCTGGCAAGGTCCTCTAAGGTTTCGCCTCCGCTGAGGATGCCTGAGCGGATCATCACGGCACATATGATGGTCAGGATAATTAATATTCCCATATTCTTATATAGTATTTTCTTTTGCCGATTATTCAAAAAATTTTTACTCATACAGAGATTGTACCATATTTTTCGTGACTTGTAATCAGGAATAATATCTAGTATACTATATTCTGTGTATAAACGGTGCGATAAGCAGGAGTATTTATGAAGATTGTAAAGACAAAGGATCTTGTTTTTGACTATATCAGGCGCGATGAAGAGGGAAATGTGGAGGGTATCACAACGGCGGTGGACCATGTGGATCTGGATGTGGAGCCCGGAGATTTCATTGCCATTTTAGGGCACAATGGTTCGGGAAAATCCACGCTGGCAAAGCATTTTAATGCAATTTTAATGCCCACCGAGGGCGCGGTATGGGTGGATGGTATGGACACGGCGGACAAGGATAAGCTCTGGGAAATCAGGCAGAGAGCCGGTATGGTCTTTCAGAACCCGGATAATCAGATTATCGGTCAGGTAGTTGAGGAGGATGTGGGGTTTGGTCCTGAGAATATGGGCGTGCCGACAAAGGAGATCTGGGAGCGGGTTAAGGAAAGCCTTAAGGCGGTGGGGATGTATGAATACCGCAAGTATGCGCCGAACAAGCTTTCCGGCGGACAGAAACAGCGGGTGTCCATTGCCGGCGTTCTCGCCATGCATCCGAAGTGTATTGTGCTGGATGAGCCGACTGCCATGCTGGATCCCGGCGGGAGAAAGGAAGTTATCCGGGCGGTGCGGGCGCTGAATGATGTGGAAAAGGTGACGATCATTCTGATCACCCATTATATGGAAGAGATTATTCATGCGGATAAAGTGTTTGTGATGGATCGGGGAAAGGTTGCGATGCGGGGGACGCCGCGGGAGATCTTTTCGCAGGTGGAAAAGTTAAAGGAATTAAGGCTGGATGTGCCGAAGGTGACACTTCTGGCGTATGAACTCAGAAAGAGCGGGCTTGCGCTGCCGGAGGGCATACTGACAGTGAAGGAGCTGGTGGAGGCGCTGGATAGGCTGAAAGCGGGAGATAAGTGATGGCATTGATCTTGGACCATGTGACATATGAATACGGAAGCGGGACGGAGCTTTTGGTGCGGGCGCTCGATGATGTGTCCCTGGTGATTCCGGACGGACAGTTTATCGGGCTGATCGGACATACCGGTTCCGGGAAATCCACGCTGGTACAGCATTTGAACGCATTGCTCGTGCCAACCTCAGGGAATATCTATTATAATGGAGAGGATATTCACGATAAGGATTTCAGCAGGAAGAGGCTGCGGAGCAAGGTCGGGCTGGTATTTCAGTATCCGGAGCATCAGTTGTTTGAGACGGATGTGTTTACGGATGTCTGTTTCGGCCCCAAAAATCTGGGGCTGGATCGGAAGGAGACGGAACTGCGGGCTTTTCAGGCACTGAAACAGGTGGGGCTGCCGGATGAGTGTTTTTATCAGTCCCCCTTTGATTTATCCGGCGGACAGAAGCGCCGGGCGGCGATCGCCGGAGTGCTTGCCATGAAGCCGGAGGTGCTGATTCTGGATGAGCCCACGGCGGGGCTTGATCCGAAGGGCAGGGATGAGATTCTGGGGCTGGTGTCTTCCATCAGGAAGGAGAGCGGAATGACGGTGATACTGGTGTCCCACAGTATGGACGATGTGGCGGAATATGTGGACAGGATCATTGTGATGAGCCGGGGCGGTATCCGCTTTGATGATGAGCCGAAAAAGGTGTTTGCCCATAAGGAAGAACTGGAGGAGATGGGGCTTTCCGTTCCTCAGGTGACGGATGTGATGTACGCCCTGCGGGAGGCAGGCTGGGCGGTGGGCACGGAGGCGATCACAATCGAAGAGGCGAAACAGGAGATTCTGAAATGTTAAAAGATATTACACTTGGACAATATTATCAGACAGATTCCGTGGTGCACAGACTGGATCCGAGAGTGAAACTGGCGGCAACGCTGCTCTATATTTGTTCTTTGGTTACGGTGAAGCAGGCGCCGGGGTATGTGCTGGCAGTTCTTTTTCTGGCAGTGGTGATCCGGCTTTCCCATGTACCTTTTCGGTTTATGATACGGGGGATGCGCTCCATATTGCTTTTACTGATACTGACTTTTTTTATGAACCTGTTTATGATAAAAGGGGAGGTGCTCGTTCAGTTCTGGAAGCTTTCGATCTCGAGGGAAGGCGCTGAGATGGCGGTAAAGATGGCGGTGAGGCTGAGCCTTCTGATCATAGGCTCTTCCGTGCTGACGCTCACAACCACGCCGAACAATCTGATGGACGGAATGGAAAAGGCTTTAAAACCGCTGAAGAAGCTGAGGGTGCCGGTACATGAGATCGCCATGATGATGTCCATTGCGCTGCGGTTTATTCCGATGCTGCTGGAAAAAACCGACAGGATCATGAAGGCGCAGATGGCAAGGGGCGCCGCCTTTGATGAGGGAAATCTGATCAAAAAGGCAAAGAGCATGGTGCCGCTTCTGGTGCCGCTTCTGGTTTCTTCCTTTCAGATAGCGGGCGATCTGGCAATGGCAATGGAGAACCGCTGTTACCGGGGAGGCGAGGGACGGACAAAGATGAAGCCTCTGCAGTATAAAAGACGGGATTATATCACTTATATTGTGGTTTTGGTTTATTTTGCGGCATGTATTGCGGCCGGAAGGATTGTGCCCTTTGGGAGGATTTTTTAAGGGATAAAAAGCGGGGAGAAGGAGATAAGGGGATGAAAGAGAGAAAGACAGAATACCGGAAAAAATTATTGACCTGGGGATTGCTTATATTATGCACTCCGGTTGTGGGGGGGTAACGTATTACAGTTTGCGCTATTCCATGCAGTTCATTGATCTTTGTAATGAATCGATGATATGGGAGACAAAGGATTCTTTACCGCTTCATATCGCGGTAGCGGCAGCGTTCGTTATGGTATTGACCGGAGCAGATAAATATCTGAAAAAATGCGCGGATGCCAAAAAGGCATTAAAGCGCTTTTTGTATATTGTTATGTCCGTGACGTTGGGAGGCAGCCTGATCTGGGTATTGAATGGTAATTTTTACGCACAGAGCGATTCCCGTTCCGTTTTGGAATGTATAGGACGCATACAGCATGGAGATTTTTCGGATCTGCAGCCCGCGGGCTATTTGGGAGCGTATCAGAATCAGATTGGCATCGCGGCGATCTTTCAGTTGATTTTCTTTGTTTGCAGGACTGACAATGATATTGTGCTGCAGGTAGTAAATGCATTATGCGTGCCCTGTATTGTGATTGCAGGAAGCGGCTTTTTGAGAGAGATTCATTGTCACAGAATATGTTATGTATGTTATCTGATATTCATGCTGTTTTGTTTTCCGCTTTTTCTTTATACGCCCTATGTATACGGAGAGATTATATCTGTGACAGCCGGCTGCTTCTTTATCTGGGCAGCTGTTTGTTATATAAAAAGGGGAAGGGTGGCTGCATGGATTTCTCTGGGCGTCAGTGCCGTGATCGGGAATACGGCGAGAGGAAACTTTCCGGTACTGCTGATCGCCTTTGGGATTATGGCAGTACTTTACTGCATTCGGAGAAAAAGGATCATACCGCTGATCTGTGCGCTGACAGTGACTTTGGCTGCTTTGGCAGGAAACAGGGCATGTTATGCGTATTATGAGCATATTTCGGGGACGGAACTGGATCAGGGAATACCGATTGAGGGCTGGATCGCGATGGGGCTTAATGACGGTGCGGAGGCGGCTGGTATGTATAATGGATACAATGTGAATACCTACGCAAAGCACGATTATAACAGGGAAGCGGCAAAGGCGGAATCCTGTGCCTATATTCATGACAGGCTTTATATGCTCTCGGGTGGCGGCTGGAAATCTTTTTATAAGGAAAAATTTCTGGTGCAGTGGAATGATCCGACATTTACCTGTTTTATGGAGAATCGAACATTTATTCCGGAACCGAAGCTTTCCGTGATCAGAGAGATTATGATCGATGATGGAAAATATTATGGGACGGCGGTGGAATGTATGAATCAATATCAGTCACTGCTTTACCTGGGAGCATTGTTTTATTGTATGGCGGCCTTTAGCGGCAAAAAATCATTTTATGAGTTACTGCCGCTTGTCGTCATATTGGGAGGGTGTCTTTTTTCCCTGTTGTGGGAAGCCATGGCAAGATATGTTTTTCCTTATATTATTTACATGGTGCCCATCTCGGCTGAGGGGTGGTATCATGCGCAGGAGTTGTCAAAAAGAGGGTACCGGTCCCTGCGGAAGATAAATTATCGGAAATTATGTAACAAAGATGGCTGAAATGTAACGAGCAGACAGAAAAACGGGGCGGATATAAGATATGGAGAACAAAAAACGGATCTGCCTGACAGTGGCCTATGACGGCACCGCGTATTGTGGCTGGCAGGTTCAGAAAAATGGCAGGACGATAGAGGGAGAACTGAACAGGGCGCTGGGAGAACTGACCGGGGAAGAGATTCTGGTGACAGGCGCGAGCAGAACGGATGCGGGGGTGCACGGACTGTGTAATATTGCCGTGTTTGACACGCTGTCGAGGATACCGGGAGAAAAGTTTTCCTATGCGTTGAACCAGAGGCTTCCGGAGGATATCAGAGTGCGCGCCTCAAAGGAGGTGGATAAGGATTTTCACCCGCGGCATTGCAGGAGTAAAAAGACTTACGAGTATCATATTCTGAATTCGGAATTTCCCAACCCGGTAAAACGGCTGTACGCTCATTTTACGTATGTGCCGCTGGATGAGGAGAAGATGAGACGGGCGGCGGCGTATCTGGTGGGAGAGCATGATTTTGCCAGTTTCCGCAGTGCGGGAAGCCAGGCGGAAACGACGGTCAGGACGATCTATGAACTGGATGTGGCAAGGGACGGGGAAGAAATCATAATCCGTGTGACGGGAAACGGATTTTTATATAATATGGTAAGGATTATTGCCGGAACACTGATGGAGGCGGGATGCGGGCGCATGGAGCCGGAGAAGATGCGGGAGGTTCTGGCGGCGGGGGACAGAGCGGCGGCAGGTCCGACGGCGCCGGCGTGCGGGCTGATTCTGGTGAAATATGAGTATGAAAATAATGTGACGGTTTGAAAAAGCAAAAAAGTGCTCAAAACAGCAGGAAATTTTGGAAATCCGGCTTGACATTGTAAAATCGGAATTATATAATATTTAACTGTGACAACATCATTCGGCAGTGTGCCAAAGCCCCGGCAGGCTGACGGATAACTGGAACGGCGCTGTTCCAAAGCGAGAGAAATGCGGCCCGGACATCCGCATGGAAAGCAGGGAACATCCGGCATAAGAGAAGCTTTTGAAGTAACTTGTTTGATGGAGGAAACATGATGAAAACATTTATGGCAAGTCCTGCTACGATCGACAGAAAATGGTATGTAGTGGACGCTACAGATATGACACTCGGACGTTTGGCATCTGAGATTGCAAAGGTGCTGAGAGGGAAAAATAAAGCGATCTTTACCCCTCATATGGATACAGGCGATTATGTGATCGTAATAAATGCGGAAAAGATTAAAGTAACCGGTAAGAAGATGGATCAGAAGATCTACTATCGTCATTCTGCTTATGTGGGCGGTATGAAAGAGACAAAATTAAAAGAAAAACTGGCTAAGAAGCCGGAAGAAGTAATTGAACTTGCTGTCAAAGGCATGCTTCCGAAAGGGCCTCTGGGAAGAGAGATGTATAAGAAGCTTTATGTTTATGCAGGTCCGGAACACAAACACGCTGCACAGAAACCGGAAGTATTAACATTTTAACCAGAAGGACTGAAAGGAGAAAAGTAAAATGGCTAAAGCAGCAAATAATTTTTACGGTACAGGTAGAAGAAAAAAATCAATTGCCAGAGTTTATTTAAAACCCGGCAAAGGAAATATTACGGTAAATAAGCGCGACATCAATGACTATTTTGGTCTTGAGACATTAAAGGTTATCGTTCGCCAGCCTCTTGCACTGACAGAGACGACAGACAAGTTTGATGTAGTCGTAACGGTAAAGGGCGGCGGCACTACCGGTCAGGCAGGTGCTATCAGACATGGTATTGCAAGAGCGCTTCTGACAGTGGACAACGATTACAGGCCCGCTTTGAAGAAAGCAGGTTTCCTGACGAGAGATCCTCGTATGAAAGAGAGAAAGAAATACGGCTTGAAGGCAGCGAGACGTGCACCGCAGTTCTCGAAGAGATAGTTTTGGTTCAGCAAGAGATAGGCAAACGAAATATCAAATATGGATTTCAAGAATATTTACTCCGCAGGTTTTCCTGCGGAGTTTTTATCTTAACTTTTCAGAGGATTAGGGGTATAATAAATTTTATGCAATGCGAATTATGGAGGTGCTAGTATGTGTGATGTCAAAAAATATGAAAAAATCTATGAAGATATAAAATTGCTTCAACCGGAAGATACTTTACAGCTTGTGTTGGAGGCCGAAACAGAAGAACAAAGAAGTTTTTATGAAATGGTGGGTAATTTTCTTCTGCAAAAGAAACAGAGACAGGTAATAGAAAGGAATCTCTTTTAGTGAAAAAATATATTTTAATAGCAGGTGTTAATGGGGCAGGCAAATCAACTTTGTATCAGTCATTGCAAAGTCTGCATGATGTACCGAGAGTGAATGCGGATGAAATATTGAGGGAATTTGGCGATTGGAGAAATATGCCTGACGTTATAACTGCGGGAAAAATGACAGTAAAGAAGATTGCCGGATATTTTGAGAAAGGTATTACATTTAATCAGGAAACTACATTATGTGGGAAATCAATTCTAAATAATATAGCAAAAGCAAAAAAAAGAGGATATTTTATCGAACTGCATTATGTTGGGGTTGAAAATGCAGATATTGCGAAGGAAAGAGTAGCAGAGCGTATCAGACAGGGCGGCCATGGCATTGCAGAGCAGGATATAGAAAGAAGATATATTGAGACTTTTGATAATTTGAAAAAGGCTTTGCCAGAAAGTGACCTGGCAGCATTCTATGATAACACGATAGAATTTCGCAGGTTTGCAATATATAAGAATGGAATACCGGTCAGGATTTCGCACAATGTGCCGAATTGGTATGAAAAATTTATAGAAATGTAAAATAGAGAGCGGTAATTTATATAATGAAAAGGCGTGAGATATTAAAAAATAGTACGGATAAGTGACGGGTAACTAACAAATTGTCTGAAAATGCCGTAAGCCTGTTTAGAAAGTTGAGACATTTGACTTCGGAGTTCATATAAGTAAATATGTACGGTATGAGCCTGAAACAAAAATGCGAGCCGGCATCGATTATGTCGTGAATTTTCTTATCTTTGAAAAATCTAAGGCAGGTTCTGCGGCAAATGAGATCGTGGGTATGATAGGCTCACGGATGGATGATGCTAACACACGATACATACTAAGAGACAGATGGCGCAGAAAAGTTGTTAAATGCAATATACAACCCCAAAAATTGGTTTTATTTGTAAAAAATATAATGCAAAAAGCAGAAAACCTTAACAGAACTCTTGAAGATCCGGGGAAGTATGTTATAATAAGATGACTATAAAAAAATAATGGAGGAGAGATTCTATGAACTTCAAAAGTGTACGTATGCTGGCTGCAGGCGTTCTTTCTGCGGCTGTGCTGGTGCTGACAGGCGTTGCAGGAGGCGGCGCAGATACGGTACAGGCGGCGGGGCCGGCGATGAATGTGACAGCGGCGATCAGCGGCGCAAATGTAAATGTAACAGCAAGCGCAACGAGTGCGCCTGCAAGTGATGACGGTATGCTCTATCTGTTTGCGGAGCCGGTTTATTCGGATACCGTTACAACAAATGCACTCGCAAGTGCGCCTGCGGGAGCAAATGTGGCTTTTACAACACCGCTGAATGCAAACAGTGCGGATTCCAGACTGTATTCCAAATTTATTGTGGCAGCAATGCGGGGCGGACAGTATGTACCGCTGAATACCGGCGCATACATTGTAAACCCGGAAGCTATTGCCAATAAGACATTTGCAAGAAAAACAACGGGTAAAAAGGGATTGATCGTTGATCCGTCCAAGTTGAATAACGGCGAGATCAAAGACCTTGGCGTAAAGCAGACCGTGTATAATCTGCCTCTGAGCAAATTTATCGGTCCCACGGAAAATTCTTCTTATCCTACGGTAAATTACACCTACAACGGAAAAAATTATCAGTTCAATGGCCTTGCGGTGGCGGAGTACGATAATATTTTCAGCACTCTGACAAGGTACGGCGTCCAGATTACGGCGCAGGTTTTAAATCCCAATGACGGAAGAGCGCCTCAGTTGATTCATCCTCTTGCAAAAGATGGATTCTCCTGCCAGTTCTATACCTTTAACACGGCAGATCAGAGCGGCGTAGAATATATGGAAGCGACAATGGCTTTCCTGGCTGAGCGTTATTCTGATGATAAGCACGGCAGAGTAGACAACTGGGTAATCGGCAACGAAGTAAACAAGAGAATGGAATGGAACTATGTAGGTATCTCTGATCTGAACACTTATGTGAATGAGTACGCAGAAGGATTCCGTATCTGTTATAATGCGATCAAGAGCAGAAATGCCAACGCGAAAGTTTATATCTGTATGGATCAGCAGTGGGATCGCAACAGACCGGAAGCAGGAAAATATGACAGTAAAGATTTCATTGATACTTTTAACGCGATCATTGCGACAGGCGGTAATATCGACTGGGGGCTTGTAAGCCATCCTTATCCTGTACCTCTTACATGGGCAGCTTACTGGACAGGTGGCGCATATTATAAGAATCTTGTAAAACATAATGTGGCGACTGCTTATATGACAATGGAAAATATCGAGGTAATGACTGACTATATGTGCAGCCCGCAGCTTCTTGCACCGAACGGAGAAGTTCGTTCCATCCTTCTGATAGAAGTTGGTTATACAACAACACAGGGAGATGATTACGCATGTGCGGCTATGGTACTGGGATATCAGCAGGCAGCAAACAATCAGCATATTGATGGTATGATCATGTCCGGACAGACCGACCACCCTGTGGAACTGGCACAGGGGCTTGCATTTGGTCTGAGCAATGTGGACGGCAGCCATAAGGGTACTTATGAATGCTTCAAACAGCTTGACGGACCGAATGCACAGGCATACATCCAGAATGCGCTGGCACTTCGCGGTGTATCTGATCTGGGGCAGGTTGTATATCCGAGATGATCAGCTTGATGAAAAGTATATATGATACATTGGAGAAACATATGAAATGTAAAACGGCGGTGCTGCTTGGGGCAATATTGATTGGACTATGGTGTTTCCCGGGGAGCGGAAAACAGGTGTATGCGGAAGAAACTCTGCCGGGCGGGGCAGCAGGTATGACAGAAAGTAATACGGCAAATATGTTTGCATTTCCGGCATATCTGACAATAAAAGAAGATACACAGGTATATGCTGTGCCCGGTGCGGTCAGTACCGCTCTCGGCGTATTACACGCCGGGCAGCCCGCCATTGCCGTTGACAGGACGGAAAACGGATGGCTGTATATTTATTATATCGGCATGCCGGCCTATATTCCTGAAAGTACGGTGGAAGGGTATAAAATTCCGGAGCAGGTTCCCTGGCAGAATATGGAACTTCAGGAAAACATGAAGATCAATGTACTGGGAGACAGCTTTACTTACGGAGATAAACTGAGCGACACAACCTGGGCTTTTCCCAATGTAATCAGCGCGAAATGCGGCGCAGCGGTTTTAAATAAGTATGGTTTAAACGGTTCCTGCGTGGCGGGGATGAATCCCGGAAAACTGCTTGACCGTTATCCGGGAATGGAGCGGGATGCTGATCTTATCCTGGTATTGGGCGGAACCAATGACTATGGCGGCGCAGCCAGGGAGGGTACGGAGCTTGGCCTTCCGGGCGATCTGACAGGCGGTACGTTCTATGGCGGGCTGAACCTGATGATGTGCGGCTTAAAGCAGATGTATCCGGACAAAGAGATCGTGTTTATGACGCCCACCAGGCGTTGGGGTTATACACGGAAGAATAAAAACGGTTATACTTTGGGACAGTATGCTGAGGCGATCCGGGAGAGAGCGGCTTTCTGGGGAATTCGTGTGATCGATCTGTACAATGAACCGGGGCTGGATTTTGCCGGCGCACAGGCAGGCTATCTGGTAGATGGACTGCATCCGAACAGGACAGGGCATGCATTGCTTGGTGATTGTGTGTACCGCAGATTATTTGAAAATATGTAAATCAATACGGAAAGGGCATGATGCAACGAAAATGTTGTCATACATGCCCTTTTTATTATTGTTATTGCGGCTGACCAAGTATATCGTCCAATGTTTCCATCAATTTATCGATTTCAATTGGCTTTGTGATATGCCCGTTCATTCCGTTTTTCAGTGCTTCCTTTTTATCTTCCTCAAAGGCGTTGGCAGTCATAGCAAGGATAGGAATGGAGGAAAGAGCGGAGTCTTCCAGCTTTCGAATGGCACGGGCTGCGGCATATCCGTCCATAAGAGGCATCTGGATATCCATCAGGATTACCTGATAATAGGCAGGACCGGCATTTTTTAACATATCAAGTACAACTTCGCCATTTCCCGCAACTTCCACAGTGAATCCGGCTTCTTCCAGGATTGCCACCGCAATTTCCTGATTCAGTTCATTGTCTTCGGCCAGCAGAATGCGCCCGTTCCGAAGAGGCTGCTTACTTTTATCTTCGGTTTTTTGTATTTTTTCGGCATTGACAATGGAATGAAGGCATCTGTGCAGTTCCGAGAAGAATAAGGGCTTACTGCAAAATGCGGTTACGCCGGCGGCTCTGGCTTCATCTTCAATATCGCTCCAGTCATAGGCTGAGAGAATGATAATGGGTACATTTCCCCCTGTCTCCGACCGAATCCTGCGCGCCACTTCAACACCATTCATATCCGGTAAAAGCCAGTCAATCACATAGACAAAAAAGTGGTCGTTTCTCATAACTGCCTGGCGGGTACGCAGAACCGCTTCTTTTCCCGAAAGTGTCCATTCCGCCCGCAGTCCGATCTGCTGGAGCATGGCAGTTACACTGTCACAGGTGTTGAAATCATCATCTACAACAAGTGCCCGGAAACCTTTCAGTTCCGGGATATCCGGAGATTTCTTTTCGCCTTCATGCAGGCGGAGAGCGAGAGATACTACAAACTCCGTGCCAATACCCTGTTTGCTTTTTACGGTGATGGAACCATTCATCATATCAACGATATTTTTAGTGATTGCCATGCCGAGTCCGGTGCCCTGGATACCGCTGATAGTAGAATTGCGCTCCCGTTCAAAAGGTTCAAAGATGCGGGCTACAAATTCTTCGCTCATCCCTATGCCGCTGTCTTTGATATGAAATTCATAATTAGCATAGCCTGGCAGCGTTTCCGATTTTTCAATAACTTTGAGGCTGACCATTCCGCCTGCACTGGTATATTTTACTGCATTTCCGAGCAGGTTCAGAAGCACCTGATTGAGTCTGAGTCTGTCACAGCAAACCTCTTCATGTCGGATATCTACGGCATCCATGTAAAGGTCAAGCTGTTTGGCATGAATATCCGCCTGAGTGATATTACGCAGTTCGTGAAGGATATCAGGGAGAGAGCAGGGTTCTTCCTCTAAGTGAATCTTGCCGCTTTCTATGTGGCTCATATCCAGTATATCGTTGATAAGACTCAGCAGATGATTGCCGGAGGTCATAATCTTTTTCAGATATTCTTCCACCTGGTTCTGGTTTTCAAGGTGCGTGATTGCCAGTGTTGTAAAGCCTATGATCGCATTCATAGGAGTCCTGATATCATGGGACATATTGGAGAGGAAAGTGCTTTTTGCCTTGCTGGCACGATTTGCCTGAGCCAGTGCATCTTCCAGCAGAGCCTTTTTCTCACGGTCACTCCGGGTTTCATCATCCACACTGCGGAAGCCAAGAACAATACCACGGCTTTTATTCCAATCTCCGGCACGGACCGCCTTCATCTGAAAATAGCGCAGTTCACCGCAGCAGGTGGTGCGGAAATTGACAAAGGAGATCGGTTTGGTGGAGAGTACTTTATAGAGCTGTTCCCGTGAAACAGCCTGTCGCAGGAGTTCTTTATCTTCATCGTAAACGCCGGTTTCTATGTATCGCTCCATACATTCATCCAGAGACAACTTTCCGGTAAAAATGGGTTCCAGTATATTGCTGCCGCATTCACCGATCCGAAGTGCCGTGCCGGCTCCCGTATCCAGATCAAAAGAGCAGACGAGATTATATTCAACGCTGAGCGCGTAGATTAATTCCATCTGACGTTTTTCTGCTTCCTGGCGTGTCTTTTCTTCCTGGATTTTCTGGGCGGTGCAGTCCAGAAGGTATCGTTGATAAAACAGTTCTCCGTTTTCCGACATAAGCTTTACATTGCCCATGACATGGAGAATTTTACCGTCAGGATGTTGGATGCGGTATTCCAGGCTCACACTGTCTCCGGGTTTTTTCAGGGATGTGATCTTTTCCTGCAGTTTTATTTTGTCCGCCTTAAATACACAGGGAGCGATAAGATCGAATCCATCCCGTATCAGATCTTCTTCGGACTGATAGCCCAGAATTTCGAGAGCCGCCGGATTAATACTGATAATGCGGGAACCGTCCAGTGAATGGCGCATTACACCGCAGTCCATGGTAGTAAAGAGTGTTTCCAGCGTCTGGTTTTTCCGTATAAGTTCCTGGGCATATGCCCGTTCTTTTGTGACATCGATGGCTACGCCTACGGTGCCCATCACGCCGCCTTCGAGGTCATAGAGCGGAGATTTATAGGTGGAGAGGGTTCTTAAGCCTTCCCCGGTCTGAATGGTTTCCTCGGAAACGCAGGTTTTCCGTGTCTCCATTACAATGCGCTCGGATTCAATGCAGGCGGGATCGTCCTGGTCCACATCCCAGATATAGGCGTGCCCTCTGCCCTGTACCTGGGCTTTGGTCTTTCCTACCGTGGTACAGAAACTGTCATTTACTTTTTCATGGATACCATTTTTATCTTTGAACCAGATCAGGTTTGGAGAGTTATTGATCACGCTCTCCAGGTAATGGCTTGTTTGCCAGTATTCTTTGTGTATTTTATTGTTCTGCTGCCAGCGCAGAAAGCGAAAACGCAGCTCTGCTGCGGACAAAGGGAGCGTCCAGATATCCGTAATTTCTCTTGGAATAACCGAAAGGCTCTCGATCTGCTCTTTATCTGCAAGCAAAATCAACTCCGCTTCTGCCTTTTTCCATGAAATCAGTGTTCTTACCGTCTCTATGGCATTTCTGTTCCGAAGATCTGCCAGTATGACATCTGCTTTTGCGCCCAGAGATTTTTCGGGTTCGCTGCTCTCCCAAAACTCATGAGTAAATGCTTCAAGAGGAGGCATTTCTTTTAGTGGCGCAAACAATTCGGGCTGTGCGCCGGTAAAATAAAATCGTACATGACAATGATACATAATTCTCTCCTTGGAAAACGGATCAAAGCGTGTTGTGACAATACGCCGAAACCCGTTTATAAGCAAATAGCCGAATGTATATATTTTATCAGCCGCGTAATCCTGTGTCAAGGTTCAGGGGTATTTCGGGCAAGAATATAAAATCCTCGTTTTTTCGACACAATTTCGCAAAAACTCTCATAAATTAAAGTACCCTAATGAAAGGAAAGGAGATTTTTCATGGCTACTTTTACGAATCAGGCAGTACTGTCCTATAATGGCGTTACTACCAGCTCTAATGTGGCGACCGGTGAGATTGTGGAGGTCTTATCGGCTTCCAAAGATGTGCTCTCGCCGGAGTATGCGGCGGGCGATACGGTGACTTATGTGATCAACATTATCAATTCCGGCAGCACGCCGTTTACGGCACTCACTGTGACGGATAATCTGGGGGCTTATACCCATCAGTTCGCAGACGGATCGGAGAGAATGCTTTATCCTCTGACCTATGTGGATGGTTCCGTTCGTTACTATCAAAATGGTGCGGAGCAGGCGGTGCCCGGGGTAACCCAGACGGCGGGGCTTACTGTCAGCGGTATCGGCGTTCCGGCAGGAGGTAATACGACTTTGATCTATCAGGCAAAGACGAATGATTTTGCCGATCCTCAGGTAGGAGGGACGATCACAAACACAGCGGTTATATCCGGAGCGGAGGTTGCGGCACCAATTACCGTGAGAGAAACCATAACGGCGAGGAGTGAACCCTATCTGACTATCTTAAAGAGCGTGGCACCGAGGCAGGTGGCGGAGAACGGACAGATCACATACACTTTTGATATCCAGAATCTGAGCAATACTGCGGCGACGGCAGATGACAATGTACAGATCACCGATACGTTCCAACCGGTTCTGTCCAATATCACAGTGACTTATAACGGGACGATACTGCCGGCAGCAAGCTACACTTATAATGAAACAACCGGTGAATTTGCGACAACGGCGGGTGCTCTTACGGTACCGGCAGCAGTGTTTACACAGAATGATACGACCGGTGCATGGAGCAGCGTACCGGGAAGTGCGGTGCTGACTGTCACAGGAACAATATAATTTTTATATTGAATAATTGCGGCGCCTCCTTTGCCGTACCACTGGACAAAAAAGGGAACTGGATTTATAATATTTTCAGACGGGCTGATGTATTTGTCTTAACGGATAAAGGAGGCGTTTGTAATGGCGGATGTAGTTATCATGACGGATTCCAATTCGGGAATGACGCAGGAAGAAGGAGAAAAGTACGGTGTGGAAATCCTGCCCATGTCTTTTATTATAAACGGAAAGATATATTATGAAGGCATGGATATAGGCCACGAAGAATTTATGAGGAAACTGGAGGAAGATGCCCAGGTTTCTACTTCCCAGCCGGCACCGGGGGAGGTGTTGGAGCGATGGGATAAGCTGCTTAAGCGCCACGATGAGGTAGTCTACATTCCGATGTCCGGTGCCCTCAGCAAATCCTGTGAGACGGCGCAGATGCTGGCGCAGGAATATGGCGGCAGAGTGCAGGTGGTGGACAGCAGGCGGGTATCGGTTCCTCAGAAGATGATGGTGATGGACGGAATCGCCCTTGCAAAAGAAGGAAAAAGTGCGGTTGAGATAAAAGCTCTTCTCGATGACAGTGCCATGGATTGTGCCATCTATATCGCGGTTGATACACTGAAATATTTAAAACGCGGCGGACGGATTACGGGAGCGGCTGCCGCGGTGGGGGCGATGCTGAATATCAAACCTATTTTACTGATGAAAGGACAGAAGCTGGATGCCTATGAGAAAGCGCGGGGTATGAAGAGCGCAAGGCGCATTATGTTAAAGGCAGTCAGAGGAGAACTGGAAGGGCAGTTTAAGGAATATGCGGACAGAGGGGAAGTATGTATTCAGATGGCGCATACCTGTGTGGATCAGGAACTGATCACGGACTGGGAGAGTAAGATACGGGAAGAATTTCCGGAACTGGAACTGGAGGCAGCGCCCTTGCCGCTTTGTACCGCCTGTCATATCGGGGCAAACGGCCTTGGCATTGGTATTACGAGAAGGATTCGGAATTGACGCCGGAACCGGATTGCGGGATAATTGATTTTTGATGGAAATATTGTTATGGAAAACAAAAAAGATACCGGAAAGCTTATAACCAGGCTTTTTGGTATCTTTTTTTATATCGGAGTGACAAGATTCGAACTTGCGGCCTCTACCTCCCTAAGGTAGCGCTCTAGCCAAACTGAGCCACACCCCGATCTGCAAAATTTTTGATATTGTTTTTGCAACGAAAATAATATATCATAAATAAGAAAGAAAAGCAACAGGAAAAATAAAAAAATATGAAATCGGGTATACAAAGGAGGAAACAGGTATGGCAGAGACTGGATTTGATAACAGATTTCCTATTATTATAGGGGTAGCAGGAGGAACCGGTTCCGGGAAATCCACTTTCACAAACCGGTTGAAAAAGCTTTTTGGTGATCATGTGACGGTACTATATTATGATAATTATTACCGTGCCCACGATGACATTCCGTTTGAGGAGCGTAAAAAGATAAATTATGACCATCCGGAAGCTTTTGAGACGGAACTTCTCCTTCAGCATCTTGCAATGCTGAAAGAGGGGAAATCCATACAATGTCCGATTTATGATTATACGCGGCATAACCGTTCCGGAGAGGTGGTGGAAGTCACGCCAAGCAATATTATTCTGTTAGAAGGCATTCTGGTACTTGCCGATGAAAAGCTTAGAAATATGACGGATATTAAAATTTTTGTGGATGCTGATGCGGATGAGCGTATTTTGCGAAGAGTGCTCAGGGATGTAAAAGAGCGTGGCAGGGATATCGAGAATATTATCGAACAGTATCTTACCACGGTGAAGCCGATGCACTATTTGTATGTGGAGCCGACCAAAATGTATGCCGATATGGTGATCAACAGCGGGATGAATGATGTGGCGCTGGATTTGGTAGCACATAAAATATCTTCTCTGCTGGGTTAGAGTTAAATAAAAAATTTCACGATCCCGATTGGAGTGTCCGCGTATGCAGGCGAAGGGGAGTTGGTGTAATATTTAATTTTTCCTGTGAAATGATATGGCGAAAGGAATAAAGTATGTCAGAGCAAAATAAAGAACCGGTACTTCATAACGAGGTGCTGGAGGCGGCAATGAAAACATTTAAAGCGGATCAGACCAATGAAAATCTGGTGAAGATCATGACACATCTGGAAAAGGCTACGGTGATGCAGCCGGCGATGATTCCGGGAGGTGTGGATCAGAAGGAAATGCAGAAATTGCTTGAAAAGGGCAAAGGAGGTGCGGCGTCCGTAAAACTGACGGGAAAAATGCAGCCGCGCCCGATCATTCTGAAAAATGATAAGGGAGAGCAGTTTTTTGCTGTCTTTACCGGTCAGCCGCAGATACCAGGAAATCAAAAGTACCCGGCTATGTTATTTCTTCCCTTTAAAGAGTGTTCTAAAATGGCGGTTCGGGAGGAACTGAAGCTTACCGGTGTTGTGCTGAATCCTTTTACTGATAATCTGGTGATCCATAAGGTAGCGTTGGAAATGATGAACCGGAAGGATGTGCAGATATCTTCGGAGGATAAGATTGCCAGAGATGTTCTGTCAAAACGGTTTTATGAGGACAGGCAGGGCTTTATGGACAGGATCGGCAGTGAAAAGGAAGCATTTGCTTTTGCATGTTACAGAGAGGCATGGCTGAAAGAGCGGGGGAATGGAACAGCATTTCCCTACCGGCAGGAGGACTTTGGCGTGATCGCGCTGAATATCAGTGATACACTGCATATGGCACGAATCGGGCTGGCCGAGGGCGGTGCGGTAAAGGGCCTGTGTCTCAGCGTATTTTGCTGTTATAATCCCCGGAGCGGAGAGGGAATTTATTACCTGATCATTAAGGGGGCACCGAAACAGAAAAATAAGCTGCTTACGGTAGATGAGCAGGGAGTATGCGCAGAGATTGGTGAGGCGCCGGATGAGGGAAGCGAGCTGTACGATCTGATGGGGTGGGTTCCCTGGGCGGAAGCGGAAGGCTAAGTATAAGGCATTTATAATTGAGGGTGAGCAGAGCGGTTATTTTTTAGTTTCCTTTAAGCGCTCTAATTCCAGACGAAGCTTATTATTTTCGGCCTGTAATTCATCAAGCTGCGCCTGGTTGAGCTTCATCTGAGATTCGTACTCCTCAAGCTGTTTCTGCCGACGCTTCATCTGGAATTCGTATTCGTCAAGCATTTCCTGCCGACGCTTCATCTGGAATTCATATTCTTCACGCGCCTGGCAGGCATACCGGATCTGTTCGTCGGTATTGGACTTATACAGTTCCTGTGCAACTTTAGTGAAAATAGGTTTTTCGTGAGCAAGCATTTTGATTTCCTCCCATGTGGCAGCTTTGAAAAGTGATGCCCAATGTGCAATACCGGAATTTTTTTCTGTTTCTGTTGCCAGATGTATATGGTTTAATTGTAACACACGAAGTTCAAATTTGTCATTATATATCTGATTATTTTTTACATTCATAAGTTTATAGGAAGAATAAAATTCCGGGTGTTCAGGGAAGATAGTAAAATCAAGGATACCTATGTGCAGTACGGATTTTGTGGAACTGTAATGTTCGCCGTGGTAAAGTTAGTCAAAAGAACGGCATAGATAGCTTAGGGAACGGTCAAACCAGTCGCCCAGATTGTTAACCTGCATTTCTATATTGATTAGGCTGCTGTTGTTTAGGGATATATTGATATCCAGGACAAATGCTTTGCCGCGGGCCGTATCACCGGAAAGAAGAGGATTTTTGATTTCCACGGAACTGATTTGTTCCATATTCAAATGCAGAAGAGAACAAAGTAATTCCGCAAGGATATCGGTATGCCGGAAGATAACATTGAACATATAGTCATTTGTCATGGTATATCTGATTTTTCCGGTGGCATTCAGAAAAGATGCAGGTTTGACGGAAAGGCTGTTTGATTTGTTGTCAGAAAGACTTGTATGAGAATTTTGCATTGCGGAAACTCCTGTAAGATATAGTAATGGTCTGAGATGAAGAATGAAACTGAAAAGTTATATGTTGATAAAATGTACATGGTCGGGGAGGCTATAGGGAGCGCTTAAAGATATGGAACAAAAAGAGAGAAGCGCGAAAGTTGCTGATAAAAAGAATTTTGACAGATGAAAATTTCGGATGAAGAAAATAAATTCAGAGTTAACGGGTATCAGATAATTGAAATATGGATGTGCTGAAAAGAGAAAATTTTATTTGCACAAATTTATTATACAGGGAAATATAAAGATAGACAAGTGTTTTTTATAAAAAGAAAATATTACGATTCATATTTGAGAAAGAAGTAAAAAAATAAAAAGGAAGGCAGCAGTTTTACAATGAAAAGACAAAACGTTACACTGACAGGAAAAACAATTCTCATAACAGGGGCAGCAGGATTTATCGGTTCCAATCTGGTGATGGAACTGCTTCGGAGAGTATCACCTGTGCATATCATAGGCATGGACAACATGAACGACTATTATGATGTGGCAATCAAGGAGTATCGGCTTGAGCAGATACAAAAGCTTGTCAGGGATATTCCCGGTTCGGAGTGGACATTTTTCAGGGAGTCCATCGCGGACAGGGCGGCGGTGGATGCTGTTTTTAAGCAGTATAAGCCGGCAGTCGTCGTAAATCTGGCAGCACAGGCGGGGGTGCGTTATTCCATAACAAATCCGGATGCCTATATAGAATCTAATCTGATCGGATTTTACAATATTCTGGAAGCCTGCCGCCATTTTGGTGATGAAGGAGGGGCTGGGGTGGAGCATCTGGTGTATGCCTCTTCCTCTTCAGTATATGGGACAAATAAAAAGATTCCCTATTCCACGCAGGATCGGGTGGACAATCCGGTGTCTTTGTATGCGGCAACGAAGAAGAGCAATGAACTGATGGCGCACGCGTATGCAAAGCTGTATAATATTCCGTGTACGGGGCTGCGGTTTTTTACGGTCTACGGACCGGCGGGAAGGCCGGATATGGCATATTTTGGCTTTACGGACAAGCTCCGCCGGGGAGAGACGATCAAAATCTTCAATTATGGGAACTGCAGACGGGACTTTACCTATATCGATGATATTGTGGAAGGCGTGATGCGGGTGATGCAGGCGGCGCCTGAGAAGGAAATGGGAGAAGATAATCTGCCGATTCCGCCCTACGCGGTTTATAATATAGGCAATAATCAGCCGGAGAATCTGCTTGATTTTGTGGATATCCTGCAGCAGGAACTGGTTCGGGCGAAGGTGCTTCCCGAAGAGTATGATTTTGAAGCTCATAAGGAGCTGGTTGCTATGCAGCCCGGAGATGTGCCGGTCACATATGCGGATGTTTCGGAACTAGAGAGGGATTTCGGGTTTAAACCGTCCACCGGTTTAAGGGATGGGCTTAGGAAATTTGCGGAGTGGTACAGGGAGTTTTACAGGTAGAGAAGGGCGTTGTGGTGTGGATGAGAGGCGCGGGATTTTGCATTTTGTTGCAAATTTCATAAAAATTTGCAGAATTAACCAATTTAATTGCTATAATTTCCCAAATCACTTGCATTCGACGGAATAAAAACTTATAATAGGGGTAACCGGAGATGAGCCGGATAATATGTACATGGTTGGAGGTAGAGGTATGAAAACTGTAAAAGTACAGTTGGACAGCATTGACAAAATTAAGATATTCAACAGGACAGTTTGCAAATTTGACTGCGATTTTGATTTAGAGCAGGGCAGATATTATATTGATGCGAAATCCATGCTGGGTATTATGAGTCTTGATCTGAGTTCTCCGCTGGAACTTCATTTTTCCAGTTCGGAGGAGGAAGAGACTGCGATTTTGGAAGCTATCAAAGACTTCCTGGTATAGACAGCAGCCGTTTTTCGGGAAACGGGACAGGGTAGAATAAAATGAGCGTGTACATGTATTGCCGGCAGATATCCTGCCGGCAATATTGAAGTGTATAAATTTTGGGCGAAAGAGGCGGGGGTTGATATGACACAGGGGACAAGCTGTGATACCTGCAGCAACTATATTTATGATGAGGATTATGATTGTTATGAGTGCGATGTCAGCATGGATGAGGATGAGATGGCAAGGTTCTTATCTCAGACAAGGCTGGAGTGCCCTTATTACAGATCGGATAACGAGTATGAAGTGGTGAGGCATCAGATGTAAAAGCAGATGCAAAGGGGAAACGGATCAGCGGCAGATATACATCAGAAGAGGAAAAACGTATGTTTTTACGGAAAAAAATTACGGAGAATAAAACGGATATCGGCACCATGTTTTCAAGGCAGCAGCTTCGCAGGCTTATCTTTCCCCTGATCGTGGAACAGATTCTGGCGATCACGGTGGGTATGGTGGATACGATGATGATCTCTTATGCCGGGGAAGCCGCCATATCGGGCGTCTCTTTAGTGGATATGATCAATGTGCTGCTGATCAATATTTTTGCGGCGGTGGCAACGGGCGGCGCGGTGGTGGTATCCCAGTACCTGGGGCATGGCAACCGGAAGGAGGCATGCCACGCGGCGGAGCAGCTGATCACCGTGTCGGTGGTGATCTCCACGGCGCTGACGCTGATCAGCCTGCTGTTTCGGGCGCAGATCCTTACGCTTTTGTTTGGAACGGTGGAAGCGGATGTGATGGAAAATGCCATGGTCTATTTCCTGATCTCAGCGTTTTCTTTTCCTTTTCTGGCGGTATTTAACGCCTGCGCCGCCACATACCGTTCCATGGGAAATTCTAAAATATCCATGCAGGTATCGGCGGGCATGAATGTTTTTAATGCCATCGGAAACGCGATATTAATTTTCGGTTTTCAGATGGGAACGGCGGGCGCCGCACTCTCCACACTGGCGGCGCGTATGCTGGGGGCGTTGGTGATGATTGTGCTGATCAGAAATCAAAAAAATGACGTATATGTCATATATCGAAATCTGATCGCCTGGGAGAGAGGCATGGTGCACAGAATCTTACATATTGCGGTGCCAAACGGCGTGGAAAACGGTCTGTTTCAGCTCGGGAGGGTGCTTGTCGTCAGTATTATCTCCCGGTTTGGAACGGCGCAGATCGCGGCAAATGCGGTGGCAAACAATCTGGATTCCATGGGATGCATTGCGGGACAGGCGATGAATCTTGCGATGATCACGGTAGTGGGGCAGTGTATGGGCGCTGGGGAGAAGGATCAGGCGGTTTGGTACACGAAAAAATTATGGAAGTTTACCTATCAGATCACGGCAGCGGCTAACAGCGTTATCCTGCTGGCGCTGCCTCTGATCCTGAATATCTACAGTTTATCGCCGGAGGCATGGCGCTTTGCGTTTATCCTGGTATGCATCCATGACGGCTGTGCGATCGTGCTCTGGCCCACTTCCTTTACACTGCCAAACGCTCTGCGAGCCTCGGGCGATGTGAAGTTTACGATGGTGATATCGGTGGCATCCATGTTTATATTCCGCATCGGTTTCAGCGTGGTGCTGGGCATCTATTTCGGGCTGGGTGCGATCGGAGTATGGATTGCCATGGTTCTGGACTGGATCTGCCGCGTATCGTTCTACAGTTTCAGGTTCAGGAGCAGGAAGTGGCTGGATTTCAAAGTGATTTAGGCAGAGAGAAAGGCGCGCAAAACAGGTGGTACGGCATATGGAAAAAAGAGAACACAGAGAGCTTGCCGGGCGGATCACGGAGGGAGTTATCTGGAAACAGATATTGCTTTTTTTCTTTCCGATCCTTTTAGGTTCCATGTTTCAGCAATTATATAATACGGCGGATGCGATTATTGTGGGCAGATGTGCAGGAAAAGAGGCGCTCTCCGCGGTGGGCGGTTCCACGTCGTCCATCATCAATATTTTTGTCGGCTTTTTTACGGGGATTGCTTCCGGCGCTACGGTGGTGGTAGCCCATTTTTACGGCGGAAAACAGGAAAAGGAAGTATCGAAGACCGTGCATACCTCGCTGCTGCTTTCCCTCTGCGCGGGGGTTTTATTCGGCGTGGCAGGCATCGTTACGGCGCCCGTACTGCTGAAACTTCTGCGGACGCCGGAAAATATTTTCGGGCAGTCTCTGGGGTATATGCGGATTTATCTTGCGGCTACGCCGGCCAATCTGTTCTATATTATGGGGGCGGGGATTCTGCGGGCCGTGGGGGATTCGAGACGCCCGCTCTATTTTCTGATTGTGAGCTGTATTGCCAATATTCCGTTGGACTTTCTGTTTGTGGCAGGCTTTCAGATGGGAGCGGAAGGGGCGGCGATAGCTACCGTGCTGTCCCAGATTTTAAGCGCCGCCATGGTATTTGTGGTGCTCAGCAGGGAGAAGGGCTGTTATGGGCTGGTAGTGAAAGACCTGTTTCATTCATCGGGAAAGATTCTGAAAAGGGTTTTGTGGATCGGAATCCCGGCTGGACTGCAGTCGGTGACTTACGGCTTTTCCAACAGTGTGATCCAGGCGAAGGTCAACAGCTTCGGGACGGATAATATTGCGGCCTGGTCCGCCTACACGAAACTGGACGGGCTTTACTGGATGACCGTGTCGGCGATGGGGATTGCGGTGACGACCTTTGTCGGACAGAATTTTGGTGCGGGGAAAATGGAGCGGGTAAAAAAGTCCATGTGGGAATGCATGGGGATGAGTATGGCAATGGCAGGGGTGATCAGCATATTTTTCTATGCTTTTGCGGAGTTTTTCTTCGGTATTTTCGTGGAGGATGCGGGCGTGATCTCGCTGGGCGTATCCCAGCTTCATTTTCTGACGCGCTTTTATCTGATCTATGTGATCGTGGAGATTCTTTCGGGGACGCTGCGGGGCATGGAATGTGTGGTGGTGCCGACAATCATCAGCATTTTGCTGGTGTGTGTGCTGCGTGTGGCGTGGATTGCGATGGCGCTGCCCATCCGAAACACCATGGAGACCGTGATGATGAGCTATCCGATCACTTGGGCTGCGGCGGCAGCAGCATTTATTATATACTATATTTATTTTATGAAACACGGTATGAGAAGCGCAAAGTAAAGGCAGGATATTTTGCGGTGGTTCATGATACGAATGCCATATTTATCCGGCCGAGAGGATCATAATTGCTCAAGAAGCTCGTTAAAAGGCGTCGGAGCATTTTATGCCCCTCTCGGCGACCGGCAATGGTCAGATATCCAGAATCAGCCCCACCGGGCAGTGATCGGAGCCGAAAATATCTTTGTAGATCAGGGCATCCTTTATGGCATCTTGCAGCGCTTCGGAGACTAAAAAGTAGTCGATACGCCAGCCCGCGTTTTTCTCCCGGGCGCGGAAGCGGTAAGACCACCAGGAGTATGCGCCTTCCAGATCGGGATAGAGATAGCGGAAGGTATCGATAAAACCGGCTTTTATAAGAGCGGTGAACTTTGCCCTCTCTTCCTCCGTAAAACCGGCGTTCTTGCGGTTGGTTTTCGGATTTTTCAGATCGATCTCCTGATGCGCCACATTTAAGTCGCCGCAGAAGATGACGGGTTTTGCCTTTTCCAGCTTTTTCAGATAAGCGAGAAAGGCATCCTCCCATTCCATGCGGTAGGAGAGACGTTTTAATTCTTCCTGGGAGTTGGGGGTATAAACAGTCACCAGATAACAGGTCTCAAATTCCAGGGTGATGACTCTGCCTTCGTGGTCATGTTCCGGGATTCCCATGCCGCGGGAGACCGAAATCGGTTTTTCCTTTGTAAAAACAGCGGTGCCGGAGTAGCCTTTTTTCTCCGCATAGTTCCAGTATTGATGGTAGCCGGGGAGGTCGAGTGTGATCTGTCCTTCCTGGAGTTTGGATTCCTGAATGCAGAAAATATCGGCATCTTCTTTTTGCAGAAAATCGGTAAATCCTTTGCCGATACAGGCGCGTATGCCGTTTACATTCCAGGATATCAGTTTTTTTATCATGATAAGCCTTCCTTTCTTTCCCTTTTGACAAGGATATCTTACCACAGGCGGGCGGAAAATGCGAGATGATTTCCTGACGAAGCAGGGGAAAAACAATCACGAAGCAGCACAATGCAAAAAAGAATCAAATAAAAAGGATTTTGACGGAATACTTAAAAATCCACGAAGAAAGAAAAGAGGGATAAAAATGGAGAAAGAACAGGAAAAAGCTTATGCATGGGCGGAGGCACTCTGTCGGTATGCGGGAGCGGATGAAGCGTTTTTTCAGGATTTCTGGAGAAGGCTGAATGCGGATGAAGAGATTTACGAAGAGTTTGTCTATTATCTGGAACATCAGGATTTTCTCTGTCGGGTAAAGATCGAAGGGTATGGGCTGGTGGATCTGATGATATTCCAGATCGACCACTTTCGGGCAGTTATGGATCAGGATGTGGCGGATATGCGGCTGAACAAGGACAAGATGCTTCTGATGGCATTTAACAGTCTTTTGCAGATGCGGAAAGATCCGGAGCCCTTTGTGCGGGCGATGCAGGGACAGACCGGGACCGACAGGCAATAACGGCGCCGGTTCCGGTCTGCCTTTGTCCGATCAGATATCCGCGTCCTTGTAACAAACGGCCAGTTTGATCAGCAGTTCCGTCACTGTCTCCATGGACCGGACACAGGCGTATTCAAAGCGGCTGTGGTAAGCTGCGCCGCCGGTGCAGAGATTCGGACAGGGCAGCCCCATATAGGAGAGCCGGGAGCCGTCGGTGCCGCCTCTGACAGGAGTGATCTTTGGTTCTACGCCCAGTTCCCGTAATGCCCTGCAGGCATTTTCCATCAGATGGGCATGGGGCGTAAGGACTTCTTTCATATTGTAGTAAGAATCTGCCATCTCCACGGTCACGGTGCCCTCCCCGTATTTCCGGTTCAGAAAATCCGCGCATGCGCGAAACAGTTCTTTTTTCTGCTCAAAGAGTGTCTTGTCATGATCCCTGATAATATATTCCGCCGTTGTCTCCTCCACGTTCCCGCTGATGCCGTCGAGATGGAAAAAGCCTTCCCGGCCTTCCGTGTACATGGGATTCGGGAAAACGGGCAGAAGGGTTTGAAATTCCTGGGCGATCAGGATGGAGTTCACCATTTTCCCCTTGGCGCTGCCGGGGTGTACGTTGCGCCCGTGGACGATCAGTTTTGCGCCTGCCGCGTTAAAGGTTTCGTCTTCCAGTTCCCCCAGCTCCCCACCGTCTACGGTATAGGCAAAGTCCGCGCCGAAAAGAGCCACATCAAAGTGGTCCGCTCCTTCCCCGATCTCTTCATCGGGTGTAAAGCCGATCCGGATCTTTCCGTGGAGAATTTCGGGATGGGTGAGGAGGTGTTCCGCCATAGCCATGATCTCGGCAATACCTGCCTTATCGTCGGCGCCGAGCAGTGTGGTTCCGTCCGTGACAATCAGATCCTGTCCCCGGAGCGCTTCCAGTTCCGGGAAATCGGAGGGGGAGAGGAAAATCTGTTCGGCTTCGTTTAGCAGGATATCGCCGCCGTCATAGTTTTCCACGATCCGGGGTTTTACATCCGTTCCGGTGACGGCAGGAGAGGTATCCATATGGGCGATAAAGCCGAGGACCGGGCTTTTTTCACAGCCGGGAGAGGCGGGAATGGTGGCGTATATATAGCAGTGTTCCTGATCGTAGGTGATCTCCGCCGCGTTTAATGTTTCGAGCTGCCTGACGAGAAGCTTTGCCAGGTCATGCTGTTTCGCGGTGCTCGGCGTGGTTTTTGTATTCTCACAGGACTGGGTATCTATTTTGACATACTGTAAAAAGTTTTCAATTGTTCTGGTCATGATATCTCCTTGCATTACTGAATTTACTTGTTTGATGGGCTGCGGCATGGTGCCGGGGCGCGGATTTAGCGTCTCTCTTCTCCACGCAACAGCCCGCCGTAAAGTTACAGCGGGCTGAAAATTTTTTGTTTTGTGAGCGGATTAAATAAAGGGGCATCGTACATTTGGCAAGGATGCCGTCCGCTTTACAAAAGTCCGCTTCGGACTAAGGAATCATGCTGAGCGCGGCTTCATCGGCCACAACATAAACGTTTTTGTGATACTGCAGGATAGAAGCGGGAACGGAGGGAGTTACCGGTCCGTAGAAGGAGTCATAGATTGCCTTCGCCTTGTCCTCGCCGCTTGCTACAAGCAGAACTTTCTTTGCCTGCATAATGGTCTTGATGCCCATTGTATAAGCCTGGCGCGGCACATCCTCTTCTTTCTCAAAGAAGCGCTTGTTGGCGTCGATGGTGCTGGGCGTCAGATCCACACAGTGGGTTTCCAGTGAAAAATGATCATCGGGCTCATTGAAGCCGATATGCCCGTTTCTGCCGATTCCAAGGAGCTGTAAGTCGATACCGCCCACCTGGCGGATGATGGCATTGTAATTGCTGCATGCCTTTTCGCTGTCAGGCTCCGTGCCGTCGGGCAGGAAAGAGCGCCCCTTTTGCAGGTTGATATGGTTGAAAAGGTTTTCGTGCATAAAGTAATAGTAGCTCTGGTCGCTTTCTCTGGGTAATCCTCTGTATTCATCGAGATTGACCGTTGTCACCCCGGAAAAATCCAGATCGCCTTTGTTGTACCATTCGATCAGCTGTTTGTAGGTGCCGATCGGGGTGGAACCTGTGGCAAGTCCCAGCACACAGTCAGGCTTCATGATTACCTGGGCGGAAATAATGTTTGCCGCCTTGCGGCTCATGTCTTCATAGTTTTTTGCTTTGTAGAGTCTCATCTCAAAACCTCCGTTTATTTTTGGCGTTCACTGCTCTTATTTAAAAGTACCAAATTTCAGAAAGAAAAGCAAGTTAATGGTGGTAATATTTACAGGTTTAGGTTATACTTAAAAAAGCAGATGGCTTTTAAATGATATTGTGGCAGGAGGGGTATTATGTTATTCAGAGGCGGCAGGGTATTTACAGGAGAGAGATTTGAAAAGACCGATGTAAGAACGGAAGACGGAAAAATTACGGATATTGGCGCAGGGCTTGCGGAAAAAGCGGGAGAAGAAGTGGTGGAGCTTGGGGAAGATCTTCTGGTTCCGGGATTTATTGATCTTCACACTCACGGCTGTATCGGCTATGACTTTTCTACGGCGACAAAAGAAGAAATCGATAAAATGTGTGCCTTCTATTTCAGCAAAGGTATCACTTCTGTAGCCGGAACAACTATGACCATGGGGTATGAGGATTATAAAAAGGCTGCGGCAACCATCGGGGAATATATGGAAGGCACGGAGGATCATAATCTGATCGGGATCAATATGGAGGGACCGTTCCTCTCCGTGGAGAAGAAAGGTGCCCATGATCCCCAGTATATCATAGATACGTCCCAGGAAAAGATGGACGAGTTGAATGATCTGGCAAAGGGGCATTTCCTGATCGTGGATGTGGCGCCGGAGCGTCCGGGAGCGATGGAGTTTATACGGAAAAACAGCAAGGATTATGTGATCTCCGTAGCTCATACGGCGGCGGATTATGAGAAGGCTATGGAGGCTTTTGAGGCAGGGGCGACGGAAGTGACGCACCTGTTCAACGCGATGAACGGATTAGGGCACAGAGATCCGGGCGTGCCGGGGGCGGCTTTTGCGGCGGGAGCAAATGTGGAGATGATCTGTGACGGTATCCACATCCATCCGACCGTGATGAGGATGGTTTATAAAATGATGGGAGAACATCTGATGGTCATTTCGGATTCCATGAGCGCCGCGGGGCTTCAGGATGGCGAGTATGTGCTGGGCGGGCTGCCGGTCTTTGTAAGAGAAGGCAAGGCAACCTTACGGGACGGTACGATAGCAGGCTCTACGACGGATATGCTCAAAGAACTGGGTGTCTGGATGGAGAAGTGCGGCCTGAGCATGGAGGAGATCCTGCCCTGTATGACGATCCATCAGGCAAAGGCTGTCCGTATGGAGGATAAGATCGGCAGTATCGAGACAGGGAAGGCGGCTGATCTGGTGGTGATCAGCCCGGACAGGGAGATTAGAGCCGTCTATAAAAACGGCAGGCGTAAGGTATGAGAAGATGAAAAATATTGTCTTTGATATAGGAAGTGTCCTGATCGGCTACAGATGGAAGGAAATGTGTCTGGATGCCGGCTGGGAGGAGGAAAAGGCGGAGAAGATAGGCAGGGGATTTTTTTCAAGTCCCCTGTGGCCTGATTTTGACGCGGGGCTTATCACAACGGATGAGATGATAGCGAGCGTTGTAAAACAGTATCCGGATCTTGCGGAGGATGCACGCTGGTTTATCAGAAGCGGGAAAGTGATGACGGTGGAGAGGCCGAAAATCTGGGAGCTGATCAGAAAGCTGAAAGGAACAGGGTACGGCATCTATGTGCTGTCCAATTATTCGGAGGAGCTGTTTACATTACATACAAAGGACCTGCCTTTCTGGGAACTGGTGGACGGCGGCGTGATTTCCTATGAGATCCGCCAGATCAAGCCGAATCCGCCTATTTATCGGCATCTGTTTGAGAAATATCAGCTGAAAGCCCAAGATTGTCTGTTTTTTGATGACAGACCGGAAAATACGGAGGGCGCCCGGAAGCTGGGGATGCAGGCGGTAACGGTGGTTGGCGGTTCGGAGGAATTTTTGGAGAAAGAACTGGAGAAGCTGCTGGCAGGTGTGGGAGAAAACTGCCCGGCAGGGAAGCGTGATGTGAAAGAAAGTCCGGACAGAGAGGGGACAGGGATATGATAGAGGTATCGGAACTCCGGCTGGATATCCATACCCATACGATTGCAAGCGGCCATGCCTACGGTACCATTCGTGAGATGGCGCAGGGAGCGGCGGAAAGAGGACTGGAACTTCTGGGGATCAGCGAACATGCGCCGGGGATTCCGGGTACCTGCGAGCCGGTTTATTTTTCCAACCTGCGGGTTGCGCCGAGAGAGCTTTACGGCGTTGAGATACTTTACGGATGTGAGATTAATGTGCTGAATGACGGAACGCTGTCGCTGGATAAGTATATCGAAAAGCTGGACTATGCGATTGTGGGGATTCACGGTTTGTGCTATCAGGATGCGGGGATGGACAAAAATACGGACAATGTGGTCTCCTGCATGAGACATCCGAAGGTCTTTTTTGTGTCTCATCCGGACGATGACCATACGCCTCTTGACTATGAGCAGCTGGTGATTGGGGCGAAGGAGAATCATGTGGCGCTGGAAGTGAATAACAGTTCGCTTTTAAAACAGGAGAAGCGTCTGAACTGTGTGGAAAATTATGGGAAGATGCTCAGGCTGTGCATGGAATATTCCGTACCGGTTATCGTAAGTTCGGATGCCCATGATCCGTTTTATGTGGGGCGCTTTGCGGAGAGCTGTGATTTGCTGAACCGGGCGGGTTTTGATCAGGAGCTGATCGTCAATACATCTGTGGAGAAGTTTAAAAGATTTATTGGATTGTGACGGATAAGCAGAAAATGGTGAGAAGTTATCATAAAGAAAGGTGGAAAATCATGGAAAAGAAGTACAGTATTGATACACAGGAAAACAGAGATTTCCTGCAGGGGATCAGGGACGGGCTGCTTGCATTCGGGCATCGGTTTCCTTCTCCCGGAGGGAGCGCCTACTATCTTGGGGACGACGGAACGCCCTGGATAGAGAAAAACAGGGAGGCCTATGTGACCTGCCGCATGGCGCATGTTTACAGCATCGGTTCGTTTCTTGGACATGAAGGAAGCGGGGAACTGGTGGATGCCGCGCTCAGAGGACTGAGGGGAGAGTTGAGAGATAAGGCAAACGGCGGATGGTACGAGGGGCTTAAAGCGGACGGGAGTATCCTGCCCGGCAAGCAGTGCTATGCCCATGCTTTTGTGATGCTGGCGGCGACTTCCGCATATCTGGCGGGAAGGGAAGGCGCGGAGGAACTTTTAGAGGAGGCGCTTAAGGCTTACGATACATATTATTGGAATGAGGAAGAGGGGCTTTCTTCCGATAACTGGAATACGGAGTTTACGGTGATGGATGATTACCGCGGATTAAACGCCAATATGCATTCGGTGGAGGCTTTTCTGGCGGTGGCGGATATCGCCGGAAAGGAAGAATACAGAAAGCGCGCAGGACGCATTATTGACCATGTAATCGTCTGGGCGAAGGAGAACAACTGGAGGATTCCGGAGCACTATACGAAGGACTGGGAGCCGGATCTTGAGAAAAACAAAGAAAAGGCGGACGATCCGTTCAAACCCTACGGCGCTACGCCGGGGCACGGCCTGGAGTGGGGACGGCTGATTACTCAGTGGGCACTGTCCACATATCAGGAGGATAAGGAGGGGATGCGTCCTTATATAGAGGCGGCGGAGGAACTGTTTCATCGTGCGATAGCGGATGCCTGGAATGCGGACGGAGCGCCGGGGATCTGCTATACGACGGGCTGGGACGGGGTTCCTATTGTGCATGAGAGGATGCACTGGACGCTGGCGGAGGCGATCAATACCGCGGCCGTGCTTTACCGGGTGACAGGGAAGGAAGAGTATGCAAAAGCCTACGCGGAGTTTATGCGGTATCTGGATGAGAAGGTGCTGGATCATGTGAACGGTTCCTGGTTCCATCAGCTTGATCGTGACAATCAGGTATCGGGGACGGTATGGCCCGGAAAATGTGATATCTACCATGCGCTGCAGGCGGTGATGATCCCGTACTGTGCGCCGGAGGTTTCCATCGCGCTGGCGGTGAAGAAAGGGATGTAGAAAGCAAAATAATAAAACAGGAGCTGCCATGGCAAAAGCCTTAAGGCAGTTCCTGTTTTGTTATGTATGCAGGTATATTACATATCTGATATATTTGTAATGGTATTGTGATCTTACAGGGGATTTTGCCGTTTGCTATTTTTTGACAAATTCCGTTGTCACCAGTTCTTCATAGGGGAGTGGTGCATCCAGTTCCCCGGCATCCATCAGAATATTCTGCAGCAGGTCAAATGCCTCTTTCTCAAAGGAGGGATCTGTTTTCCAGGTGTCCTGCGCCGCATAACGCTCTACGATGATCTCCAGTGTTTCCGCGTCGGTCTCCGAGAACTGGGGACTGATCGCTTTGGCAATTTCCTTGGAACTGTGGCTTGCGCAGTAGTCCATGCCCTTTTGCAGGGCGTTCGTGAACGCCTGGATAACTTCGGGGTTTTTCTCGATATAGCTCTTCTTTGCGGCGAAGGAGGTGTAGGGAACATAGCCGGAGGCTTCGCCGAGAGAGGCTACCACATAGCCGTCGCCTTTTAACTCGAGGGAGGTGGCGTGGGGTTCAAATTCAACGGTAAATTCTCCCTGCCCGCCTGAAAACGCCGCGGCGGTGGAACCAAAATCGATGGACTGATCAATGTTCACCTCGGATTTATCGATATTGTTTTTGGAGAGGATGTATTCAAAGACCATCTCCGGCATACCGCCGGCTCTGCCGCCGAGCACGTCTTTCCCTTTCAGCATTTCCCAGGAAAAATCGTCAATGGGTTCTCTTGCCACAAGAAAGTTGCCGGCGCGCTGGGTGAGCTGGGCGAAGTTCATGGCGGAATCTTCCACCCCTTCGGCATAGCTGTAGATCGTAGCTTCCGCTCCCATAAAACCGATATCGGCTTCGCCGGAGAGCAGGGCGGTCATGGTCTTGTCGGCGCCGTAGCCTGTGACCAGTTCCAAATCCAGTCCTTCTTCCTCAAAATAGCCTTCCTCGATAGCCACATACATGGGCGCATAGAAGATGGAGTGTGCCACTTCGTTGAGTACCACATGGGTTTTATCTCCGGTAACTGCCGTCTCTTTAGAACCACATCCTGTCAGCATTGCCATGGTGCCAAAAAGCATTGCGGTGCAGAGCAGCAGTGCAATTAATTTTTTCTCCTTTTTCATAGATTCTCCCGTATTTGGTTTTATACATTATATGCGAAAAAGAAAAAAAGTGATAAAAAGTATTGATTTTACACATAAAAAGTGATACTATTACACATAGTATTAAAAACTAGATTATAAAGAATGAAAAACAAGAAAAAGCAGTGCTGCCTGACACAAACTTGTAAGCAATATTATGGCTAAGCCAAAATATGGCTAAGCCCAAATATGGTTTTTGCAGGAAAGCAACGCGGAAATGGGGGTAAAAATGAACGAAAACATAAGGATGCGGAACAGTACATTCGGAAATTTGCTGGCAAAGGGAATCAGGGTAGTGACAGTGCCGCCGCTTCTGATCACCGGTATGCTCGTTATTTTGACGGTATCGCTGGATAATTTTTGCAGCAGTATGGCGCAGATGACGCTGGCGGTGATACTGCTCGGACTTGTGCCGATCCTGGCATATCCGATTCAGAAGCTCCTGCCCAGAGGAGGGGAAGTGCGGGAAGAGCAGCGCAATATGGCGTTTATACTGACCTTTGCGGGCTATCTGACCGCTCTGGCCTGCTCTGTGGTCGGAAACTGCGGCAGGGAGTTACAATATATTATTGTTTCTTATTTTATCTCCATGTCGCTGCTGGTATTTTTTAACAAGGTGCTGCATGTGCGCGCCAGCGGCCACGCCTGCAGCGTGACGGGAACGCTTTATTTTCTCTCGTTCTTTTTAGGGGCGCCTGCGGTGCTTCCCTGTATCCTGATTGCGATAGCGGTGGTGTGGTCTTCCCTGCGCCTTAGGCGGCATACGATACAGGAGATATTCTGGGGCTCAGCGGTGTGCCTGCCGTGCATACTGGCATCGGTGTTTATTCTGTAACAGATAAACGGGAACCTTCGCTTATCTGAAAGTTCCCTGAGAAAATCCGGGGATAAATACCCGGTCAGTCTCTTGTATTCACATAATTTTTCACGGCTTCAAAGCTTTCTTTGCTGATCACATGCTCGATCCGGCAGGCGTCCTCTGCGGCAATTTCCGCGGGGACGCCCAGTTTTTCCAGCCAGGCGGAGATCAGAAGATGCCGTTCATAGATCATTTCAGCAATCTCTTTTCCGCTTTCCGTCAGGTAAATAAATCCCTGTTCGGAGACGGTGATCTGATTTTTTTCTCTTAAATTTTTCATGGCGATGCTGACGCTGGGTTTTTTGAAATCCAGTTCGTTAGCGATATCCACGGCGCGGACCACCGGCAGTTTTTTACTTAATAAAAGGATGGTCTCGAGATAGTTTTCAGAAGATTCATTGATAAAAGTTTTCATATTGTTTTCCTGCTTTTGGCGTATTCCGCAAGCGGCGGACCGGATAAAGATGTTCAAAATATCCCGGATGTTGCGGCGTTTTGACTCCCGCAAAGGACAGGCCTGGCGATATGTGCTGCAAATGGGCGGCTTTTGCGGGAAGTAATGGTCTGCTAAGTATAACACAGATTTTTGTATGTGACAAATAAAATGGAAGCCCCATTTTTTATGGAAAAATTTAGCCATGTGGTATTGACAACTCATTGAAGTTAGAATATACTAACTCAAGTAAGCGTATGTGAATTACAAGTAGAAAGAAAAAACTTAAAGGGCATGGAATGACATGCCGGAAAGGAGACCATGATGCCGTTGACAATGGCAAAACCGAAGGAAACACAGATTATCAGAAAGATCGGTGGCAGAGAGGAAACCAGAAAATTTCTGGAGGGCATGGGATTTATAACAGGCGGGGAGATCACTGTTGTTTCCCAGGCGGCAGGAAATGTGATCGTTTCCGTAAAAGGATCCCGGATCGCGATCGGGAAAGAGATGGCAGATAAAATACTGGTTTGAAAAGTATCAGCGGAATTGGAAAGCGGCAGAGGTTTAACGGAGTCTGCGGAATCGGAGGAGAAAGGGTATGAAAACATTAAAGGAGACAGCCTGCGGCAGGAACGTAAAGGTGGTAAAGCTGCATGGAGCGGGCGCGGTCAAAAGAAGGATCATGGATATGGGCATTACAAAAGGAACTGACATTTATGTCAGAAAGGTGGCGCCTCTGGGAGATCCCATGGAAGTGACGGTGAGAGGGTATGAGCTTTCGCTTCGCAGGGCGGATGCGGAAATGATTGAAGTGGAGTAGAAGTGGAAATGGCAGTGGATATAGAAGTGAGAAGACGGCGGAGTAAAGAAAGAAGCGGAGAAAAGAAGGAGAGAGTGAGCGAAATGGCAATAAAGATTGCACTGGCAGGAAATCCGAACTGCGGGAAAACAACATTATTTAATGCGTTGACGGGAGGAAACCAGTATGTGGGAAACTGGCCCGGTGTTACGGTAGAGAAAAAAGAGGGGAGACTGAGGGGAAATAAAGAGGTGACGATGATCGATCTGCCCGGAATTTATTCTCTTTCCCCCTATACGCTGGAAGAAGTGGTGGCAAGAAACTATCTGATCAGTGAAAAACCTGATGCTATCATTAATATTATTGACGGAACCAATATAGAACGAAACCTGTATCTGAGCACCCAGATTCTGGAACTTGGCATTCCGGTGGTGATAGCGGTCAATATGATGGATATCGTTGAGAGAAACGGTGACCGGATCAATACGGGTAAACTGGCAGAGACACTCGGATGCGGTGTTGTGGAAATTTCCGCTCTGAAAGGAAGAGGTATTGATAAAGCGGTGAAAAAAGCAGTGGAACTGGCAGAGGAGAAAAAAGTTCCGAAGCGGACATGCAGATTTACACCGGAGGTGGAAGAGGTCATAGAATCTGTAAAGAATCGTCTTGAGGGCAGGGTTCCGGCAGGTCAGGAGAGATTTTTTGCCGTGAAACTGCTGGAAGGTGATTATAAGATCGGAGAACTTGCCGGAAACGCGCCGGATGTTTCAGAGGAAGCAGGACGGCTGGAAAAAGCCATGGATGACGATGTGGAGAGTATTATTGCCAATGAACGTTATACATATATCTCTTCTGTTGTCAGAGAGTGTGTCGTGAAAAAAAGAACGGGTGGGTTGACCATGTCTGACAAAATTGATAAGATCGTTACCAACAGGATACTGGCGCTGCCGATCTTTGCACTGGTGATGTTTGGCGTTTACTATATTGCCATGGTGGGGGTTGGCGCGGCATGTACGGACTGGGTGAATGATGCATTGTTTGGTGAGATTCTGCCGCCTGCCCTGGAGAGGGCGCTTGCTGCCATCGGCTGTGCGGACTGGTTGTCGGGGCTGATCCTTGACGGGATCGTGGCGGGCGTTGGCGCCGTGCTGGGATTTGTTCCCCAGATGCTGGTGCTGTTTATTCTGCTGGCGGTTTTGGAAGGCTGCGGCTATATGGCAAGGATTGCCTTTATTATGGATCGTATCTTCCGCAGATTCGGTCTGTCCGGCAAGTCCTTTATTCCAATGCTGGTGGGGGTTGGCTGCGGTGTGCCGGGCATAATGGCTTCCCGCACGATCGAGAGCGACAGAGATCGCAAAATGACGATTATGACAACCACGTTTATTCCCTGCGGTGCTAAAATGCCCATCGTAGGGCTGATTGCAGGAGCGCTCTTTGGGGGTGCGGCATGGGTGGCTACCAGCGCATACTTTGTGGGAGGTGCGGCGATCATAATATCGGGTGTTATTTTAAAAAAGACAAGAATGTTTGCAGGGGATGCGGCGCCTTTTGTCATGGAACTTCCCGCCTATCATCTGCCCACGGTTTCTTTCGTATTTCACAGTATGTGGGAGAGAGGCTGGTCTTTTATCAAAAAAGCGGGTACGATCATTCTGTTATCTACGATAGTATTATGGTTTTTCATGCGCTTTGGCTGGACGGAGAACGGTTTTGGCATGTTGGAGGCTGAGCAGCTCGATAACAGTATATTGGCAGGCATCGGCAATATGATAGCCTGGATATTCACACCTCTCGGTTTCGGGGACTGGAGGATGGCGGTTGCCACAGTAACAGGGCTGATTGCAAAAGAGAATGTGGTAATGACATTTGGACAGTTGTTTTTGCATCTTTCGGAAGTCAGTGAGGAGGGAGAGGAAGTATGGGGGGCCCTGTCGGCGGCTCTGACACCTGTTGCCGGATATGCTTTTCTTGTATTCAATCTTCTCTGTGCTCCCTGCTTTGCTGCAATGGGTGCTGTCAGGAGGGAGATGAACAGCGGAAAGTGGTTCTGGTTTGCAATCGGTTACCAATGCCTGTTTGCCTATGTGATCGCGTTGATCATATACAGGATCGGCGGATTGTTTTTCGGTGTTCCTTTCGGGATCTGGACGGCGGCTGCGTTTGTACTGCTTGCGGGGCTTTTGTACCTGCTCTTTAAGCCTTATCAGGAGGGGAAGAGGATAAAGGCGGATCTGCGGGAGGCTGTCGCAGGTAATTGATAAGATGACAGGTTTCGAGTGGCCGTAATGGAAGGTTGAACTAAGGTAAGATAGGTTTTAGTGAGTCAGATTTGCCGGAAAGGATGTGAAAAAATGGGTACAATAATAATAGGACTGCTTCTGGCAGGCGCGGCAGCGCTGGCAATCAGGAGCATGGTCCGTGACAGGAAAGCGGGTAAATCCCTGCAGTGCGGCGGCGATTGTTCACGCTGCGGCGGGCACTGTCATTAGATATGATTTATATAGTTATTCTCTTTATGTATAAACCACACGGGAAAACAGGCGGCTTTGGAACGCCTGTTTTTTTGTGTGGTTTTATAGTATCATCAGCTCTCTTTTCGGATACGTTTCTGTAGTTTCTCCCATGCCCTTCTTTTGTCTTCTTTTGTGATTATAAATTCCGGCGTATTAATTTTCATTTCATGTTCAATCTTTGCTACATATTTATCATATAGTTCCGGAAAATCCTCGCAAAGTTTCATAAAAAGTTCCCATACTTCCATCATGTCTTTTTTCATATTTATGCATATCCCCTTTCACTTGTGAGGTGTTGGTAAACCGGCTCCTTAAGCCGGTGCTTTTGCCTCATATATTCACTATACACAATGCGTTCATTTTGCACAATATGTTCATTTTCAGGTGATGCGGAGATAATGAAGGAAAGGGAAAGCAATGATCAGCAAAGGCATCGGAACAACCGCCGCAGTATGGTTTGTATGGAGATTACGGCAGATTCTTTTTTGTATGGAACATATCAATATTATTTGTTCAAATGTCAGAAAATGAACGGAATAAATAATTAAACAAATGCAAAGAAAGAGGGGGGATACTATGTATAATTATGATTCACTTTGGCGTACTATGAAAGAGCGCGGTATTACAACTTACAGTCTGATAAATCATTATAATATCAGCAGCCACACAATGAGCAATATCAGGCATAATGAAAATATAACAATGGAAACATTGCATAAATTGTGTCAGATATTGCACTGTCAGCCAAATGATGTGGTAGAGATTACATTCACCGAAGAGGAGAAGAATCTTTATAGGGATATCAGGAGAAAAACAGGAAAAATGAATGATTTTCCAAATACAGGGGACACCTGAAAAGAAGTACGGAGGAGCTTTCACAGGATCAAAACCTGTTCAACCGAAAGCTGAGAAATAGAAATCCGCCAATACAATACTGCCTGAATGTAAGGAAGGATAAGGGGCTCCCGAGAGTCCCTTGTTATCATGGTCTGTTTTTCCCTGTTATTTTCCCTGAGTAGAACGGCTATTGTTATTTTATTTGTACCCATGATCTTTGTGCAATTATACAGGTGGGGATAATTACTTTTTTACATACAAGCACGCTGTTATGAAGTGATGATACCTTCACTAGTCTAACAGCAATATATCCATCTGGCACAGTGGATCTGATATTTGCTTTAGTGGTAGCGTTAGAGGCAACCATATACACAAATGGAGCATCAACTATTAATTTGAACCGTTTTGTATCATTAATCTCACTATATAACCTGGAATTTGGTGTCGAAAAAGATATTGTGTGCAATGTAATGGATATGCTATAATCCCGGTATGGGAAAACCAGAGAGCCAAGGCGGCTTACCCTCTGTTTACGGAGGGGCTACCCTCCGGACGAAAGAAAGGAGGGCGATGCCAATGTATGTTACATATCCGGATCTGATCCAGTTTTGTATCTTCATGGTAGCCCTTGTGAGTCTGATCTATCAGATTTTCAGGGGAAGAAAATAGCCGCCACTACTTCCGATAGTGACGGCTGATGCTGTAAAGCATTGACTTAATCATTGTTGGGGTAAGCCGCTTCTCTGGCTTTCCCTTTTTATGCTTCAAATATAACATAAAAGGGAATAAGATTCAAGATTTTTTCCGCACTAAGTGATGATTTTGCCTTAAAATGTAAGGGAAGTAGGATATCATCATGCTGGAAAAAGTATTAGAAAACAGCAGGACTGAGTGGGAATGCCGCAAAACTGGATCTTTTCATCAAAAGTAAGCTGGCAGTGAATAGACAGGGCGGTCAAGGTGGAAAAGGTGATCAGGAAGCCGTTTTCGGTCAACGATATGGAGGCGATGAGAAGTCAGTGCAAGAGGATAAGAGATCGGGCGCTGATAGAATTTTTGTATTCCACAGGTGTTCGGATATCTGAAGCAGTAGCGCTTAATATTGGTGATATCGACATGGAGAGATTGGAACTGATTGTATTTGGAAAGGGAGGCAAAGAGAGAAAGACCTATTTTACAGAGGGAGCTAAGTTTCATCTCAGTAGATTTTTCAGGGAGAGATGCTTAAGAGAACAGATCACATATGAAGAACTGAAAGACAGACAGTTATTTGTCAGTTCGGACAAAAATCACCGAAGGATGACGTACAACAAAGTACAGGATATGCTCCGGACACTGGGCAGAAGAGCCGGTGTAGAAATGGTGCATCCACACAGGTTCTGCCGAACGATTGCAACAGATTTGTTGAACCGGGGAATACCTATAGAACAGGTAAGGGATTTTTTAGGATACGAAAAACTTGATACAACATTGATTTATTGTGCAGTCAGGGAAGAAGAAACATACGATTTAATCAGTAAAGCTTTATAAAAAGCACTATCTAAACTTTTTAGCAGACCTTAAAATGAAAAAAGCCGCAAAAATCAAAGAGGAAACGTATACTGTCCACCGTTGCTTTCAACTTGCTTTCACAACTTATATCTCAATTCAATTTCGGTATCCGATAATTCATGTTAAACATTATTTTAAATACTTTTTTATTAACAAGGTTTAGAAAGTATCGCTTGTCTCCCTGACTTATCTCCTTGTTTAATATCCGCTTAGCGTCTAAGCTGTAACCAAGCACTTAGTGAGGTATTTCACGAGTTTAGTGCGACGATCTGATACGGTATGACATGATATACAGGCATTCCCAAAATTTCAAAAGAAATATGAATGCTTAC
>JAAWOG010000091.1 GCA_022799355.1 Lachnospiraceae bacterium
TCTCTGATGAGTAATTTATTCAACCAAGAATTTGTGCCGAAGCGTCACAAATTCCATTGATCGCAGAGCAGAATTTGATATTCTGCTCGCGGCCTCAGCGCAAAACGCTTCGGAATGGAGGAAAAGATGATCAGATTTAATGTACCGCCCTACACGGGCAAGGAAATTGAATATATCAGGCAGGCTGTGGAAGCACAGAAGATCTGCGGAGATGGGGAGTTCACGAAAAAGTGTAACCGTTGGATCGAGGAGAGGACAGGGGCGAAGAAATGTTTACTGACGACGTCCTGTACTCATGCTACGGAACTGGCGGCGCTGCTTTCGGATATCCGGGAGGGGGATGAGGTGATCATGCCTTCCTATACCTTTGTTTCCACGGCGGATGCTTTTGTCCTCCGGGGGGCGAAGGCGGTTTTTGTGGATATCAGGCCGGATACGATGAATATCGATGAGACGAAGATTGAAGCGGCGGTTACGGAGAAAACAAAGGCCATCGTGCCGGTCCATTATGCCGGGGTTTCCTGTGAGATGGATGTGATCATGGATATCGCGAAACGTCATAATCTGGCGGTGATTGAGGACGCGGCACAGGGGATTTTGTCTACCTATAAAGGCAGACAACTCGGAACCATCGGGACTTTTGGCTGTTTCAGCTTTCATGAGACGAAGAATTACAGCATGGGCGAGGGCGGAGCGCTTTTGATCCAGCGGGAGAAGGATATCGAGGAGGCGGAGATCATCCGGGAGAAAGGGACCAACCGGAGCAAATTTTTCCGGGGGCAGATCGATAAATACACCTGGGTGAATTTTGGTTCCTCCTATCTGCCCAGCGATATGAATGCGGCGTATCTGTATGCTCAGCTTGAGCTGGCGGATGAAATTTTTGAAGATCGTATGCGGAGTTGGGAACACTATAAGAGGGAACTTACGCCTTTGGCGGAAAAGGGAAAAATCGAACTTCCGGTGATCCCGCAAGGATGCACCCACAATGCCCATATGTTTTATATCAAGGCAAAGGATCTGGAGGAGAGGACGGCGCTGATTTCTTTCCTGAAAGAAAAAGATATTCTGGCGGTATTTCATTATATTCCGCTGCACAGCGCTCCGGCAGGACTGAAATTCGGGCGGTTTGCAGGGGAGGATGTGTATACGACGAAGGAGAGCGAGAGGCTTGCGAGGCTGCCGATGTATTACGGTCTGAAACCGGAGCAGGTGGATTACATCTGTGATCAGGTGAGGGCGTTTTACGGGGCGTAGTTTGCAGTATGCCGGCCTGCTGAGGCATAGGCTGCATGAGAACAAAAAGCTATGGTTTGTGGGGTAAGAAAATGATGTCAGAGTGTAAGATGCAGGGAGAGAAGATTTATCTTCGTCTGATGACTACGGAGGATACGGACCGGATCGTGAGATGGAGAAATAATCCGCGGGTGCGGAGTCATTTTATCTATCAGAAGCCTTTTACGAGACAGGGGCATCTCGCGTGGATTGAAAACAGGGTGAATACCGGTGAGGTGATCCAGTTCATTATCTGTGAGAAAGAGACTGACAGGGCGGTGGGCAGCGTTTATTTTCGGGATATCAGCAGGGAGCATAACAAGGCGGAATACGGCATTTTTATCGGAGAGGATGATGCCGTCGGCAGAGGGATTGGCTCGGAAGCCTGTCGTCTCGCCTGTGATTACGGGTTCAGGGTGGAGAAATGGCATAAGATTATTCTGCGGGCATTTTCCGATAATAAGGCGGCAATCAGAAGCTATGAGAAGACGGGATTTGAGAGGGAAGCCTATCTGAAGGAGGAAGTTTGTATCGACGGTGTGTATCGGGACGTGATCCTTATGGGGTATTTGAATCCGAACCGGGATTGCTGAATGGATATGGCTAGTACGGCAGTGTTCAAATAACGATGAATATCAGGCACTGAGTTCACTGCTATTTGAGCAATGTTGTACTGGTCTGTGGTGTATCACAAAAAATGCCGATGTGGATGAAAAGGCAGTAATATAGCGGCGGTCCGGTGAGAAGCAGGCTGCCTGTGGGAAGGAAGTAAATGAAAAAAATCAGTTTTGTAATTCCATGTTATCGGTCCGCGCAGACGATCGGTAAGGTGGTGGAGGAAATAAGGACAAGCATGTCCCGCCTGTCGGACAGATATTGCTATGAATTGATTCTGGTCAATGATTTTCCGGGAGATGATACCTTTGAGGTGATCAGAAAGCTGGCGGAGGAATATGACAACATTACAGGGATTAATTTTGCCAGAAACTTCGGACAGCATGCGGCGTTGATGGCGGGATTTCATTATTGCAGCGGCGATATCACGGTATGCCTGGATGACGATGGACAGACGCCTGCGGATGAAGTGGGAAAGCTGCTTGATAAGCTGGAGGAAGGGTACGATGTGGTCTATGCGAAATATACCCACAAACAGCATTCAGCGTTTCGGAATTTCGGCAGCAGGGTAAATGAACTGATGACGCGCTTTATGCTCGGAAAGCCGAAGGAACTTTATATTTCCAGCTATTTTGCGGCGAGGAAGTTTGTGATAGATGAGATGGTCAGATACCGGAACAGTTACCCTTATGTTATCGGGCTGGTGCTTCGGACGACAAAAAATATTGCCAATGTGGAAGTTTCCCACAGAGAGAGGGAGATCGGCAGTTCCGGCTATACGCTGGGAAAGCTGTTCGGGCTGTGGTTTAACGGTTTTACGGCCTTTTCCATTAAGCCGCTTCGGGTGGCTACGGCGTGCGGCGGTTTCTGTGCTTTTGCCGGTTTTATTTATGGTGTGTACACGATCATTAAAAAACTGATCAATCCGATAGCCCCTATGGGCTGGAGTTCCACGATGGCGGCGCTGGTGTTTATCGGCGGAATGCTGATGCTGATGCTGGGGCTGATCGGAGAATATATCGGGCGTATTTATATCAGCCTGAATGATGCGCCTCAGTATGTGGTGCGGGAAATAACGGGATGTAAGGAATGAAGAGAACAATAACCTGGCTGCTATATATTTTTATGAGTGTGCAGATCGTTTTGGGCTGTGCCTGGTTTGTGAGCAATTTTTTTCATCGGCAGCAGTTTTCGGAGAGTTTTGCTTCCTTTTTGCCGGCGGGAGTGATTTTTCTGATACAGCTTTTTGCGGCGGGATTTTCCACCTGGTATATGCTGGGAAAGATGGGATTTGGGGAAAGGAAAGGCCTGAGGGGACTTGTTTGCGGGTTTCTTCTGACAGTGCCCTTTCTGCTGCAGATGCATATGGCAGAGTTGGTATGGTCGCTTTCTTTGTCGGCCTTTTTGTGGATGTTCGGGCTTTTGACGGAGATCATCTTTCAGGGATTTACAAAAAAGAGAGGATGCCTTTTGGCGGCAGCCTATGTTCTTTATGGGATCATCTGCCCGGACGGTGTATGGCTGGGAGGCGCTTTGCTGCTTATTGGTTCTTTTTTCATATCAGGGAAAAGTGCGGATGGAGAGACGGAACAGAAAATTGCGGTGGGGACAGGAGGGGCTGGTGCGAGAGTAAGGTTCCGGCTGACAGTGTTTCTTACTGCCGGTGCGGTCCTTTCAGCAAATGCATCCCTGAATCGTGCGTTCCCGGATGCGCGGCAGATCTATCGGGAGAATAATCCCGGTACGGCAGCCGTATCCCGTTTTGTCTGGCCGAATTTTGCTACCAATTATTTTTTCTGGGATGAGGAGGTAAAAGCGGTATTGTCGGAGGACGACGCAGTGCGGCTTTGCCAGCGGATCGACCTTTTAGAGAAGGAATTTTATCCGGCAATGGAGGAGACATACGGCACGGTGAAAGCGACAAAGCTGTGTCTTAAGATGGGATATCGTTGTCTGATGGATCGGAGCAGGGAGACAGTGGCGGAGATAGGACGGGATTTTGCGGATTATCTGCTGATCCCCTTTACCATAGAAAAAAATCTGCAGGGGAGAGGGGTATCTTTGACGGCGTGGAATTACGGCAGGATGAAAGCGCATACCCCCAGGCTTGTGAAGTACTATTACCGTTATGGTTTATTTGAACTGCCCGTTTTGCTGCTTGGGAGCATTCTGCTATGGTGGTTTCACAGAAACAGGCAAATAAGTCAATGGATGAGGCAGAGAGCCGCCGGGGAGGAGACAAAAGAGGGACCTGGCGTAAAGCGGAAGGATGGCAGGATTCCTGTGCAGTGGAAACTTTTGTTTTTCGTATGGCTGCTGTTTACGTTTTGGTATACGATGCGGAGTAATCTGCCCATCGATTATAAACTGGTACTGCCGGAATTGTTTATCTGGTATCTGGCGTCTGTCGGAGGACTGTTATGTCAAAATACGGAAGACTGATTGGAAAATATTATCCTTATGTTGTGCTGGGCGGCGCCTTTTTGGTGCTGCTTTTCTGGAATGCCTTTTATCTGGAACACTGGCTGGATTCGGATATGGCGGCGGAGATGATGTTTTCAAAACTTCTGGCGGAAGATGGGAAGGTATTTGCCGATACGGGCTGGTATTATTCTACGGAGTTCCGATTTTTATATACGCATCTGATCATGGGACCGCTATTTCGGGTTTGTAGCGATTGGCATGTAATCAGAATGATAACAAATGTTATTTTTTATTTACTGCTGCTGACATCCTATTTTTATATGATGGGCGGATTGCCGGTGGATAAAAATAAGAAGATATTGGGCGGTGCGGTACTGCTGTTTCCCTTTTCGGAGACGATGATGCTGCATATGCATATGGGAAATACGTATATGTCCCATGTGATCATTTTGTTTTTTTATCTGGGACTGTTTTTCAGGCTGGCGGGAAGCGGTTTTTTGATAATACGGTGGATTATTTTTATGGCATTATCGGTGATCTGCGGCGTATCCGGCGTCCGGTATATGCTGGCGTTGCAATGTCCGCTGGTGCTTGCTTCCATCTGGTATATTGCAGGCAGCGAGGAATGGGGAGCGCTGCGGAGGGAAGTCTGCCAGGAGAGGGCAAAGGCGGTACTTTCAGGAGAGAGGCTGAGGTTTTCGGCAGTTTCTCTGGCGGGTATTTTTGGCTGTGCGGTGGGATATGGGATCAACGTGCTTTATGTGAGCCGTACCTACAGTTTTCAGACGTATGAATCTACAAATTTTATTGATGTCTATCAGGGGGTTTTTGGGGAACGGCTGCAGGATGCCTTTGGATCGCTTTTGATGCTTTTCGGATATATTCCGGGAAAGAGCGTATTGTCTTTGCGGGGAATCATTTCCATGATGGCTTTTTTGCTGCCGGTTCTTCTGGGATACGCGGCATGGAAAGAGCGCAGAGAGCAGCATCCGGCAAAGCGGCTTTTTGTGTTGCTGTTTTACAGCAGTTTTTTGCTGAACAGCTTTGTGTTTGTTTTTACCAACAGTACACTGGTGCCAAGATATTACATTACAACTGTTATCTTATTACTTCCTTTGGTTGCTTTTTATCTGGAGGCGGAAAAGAAGCCTTTGGACCGTTATATTATGGTTTTTCTGCTGGCTTTCTGCCTGCTTGCGGCCACGGCTAAGACCGGGCTGTCCATGATGGCTTCGGATAAGAATGCGGAAAAGCGGACTGTGGCGCAGGAACTTGTGGAGAGAGGCTATAAGTTCGGGTATGCGACGTATTGGAATGCCAATATTACACAGGAGTTGTCTGAGGGAAGAGTGGAGCTGGCAAATCTGCATCGGGAGGATGACGGCAGTCTGACGTTGTTCCGCTGGTCTTCCATGCGGAGGTATTATGAGGAAGGTTATCCGTCGGGGGAGGTTTTCCTGCTGCTGACAGAGCAGGAAGAGCAGGCGCTGCAGCAGGATGGGGCGATGGAAAACAGCGCGCCGGGGAACCTTCTTCTGCAATCAGGCAAGGAGGATTTCCGGGAGAGCGGCTTTGTGGTGTACCACTATGAAAGAAATGAAGACTTTTTAAAAGCGTTACGGGAGGCGTTTCCATGAAAAAAGGAACGGACGGTTTACAATTGAACTCTTTCGGAAAGCGCATTATCTCGGCTGTCATTCTTCTGGCAGGATGTGCCGTTTGTGTATTTGTTATACTTGGTATCCGTGGGGCGGCTTTAAAACGGGAAAAACAGAAAGTGCTCAGGCAGAGGGGAGAGGTGGAGATCCTGGTCTTAGGGGACAGTATCTGGGATCTCGAGAGAGGAGAGACAGGGATTGCGGCGCTGCTTCAGGAAGAACTTCCGAATGTGACGGTTTATAACTGTGCGGTGAAGGGAAGCCGGGCGGCGGAGGATGAGTACGGGCTTTGGGCTATGGCGGAGCATATTGCGCGCCGGCGTAAGATCAGTTTTCCGGCCGATGCGGCAGCCGGGGAGATACTTGGAGAGATTGATTTTGAAAATATAGATTATATATTTATTGCATATGGCTTAAACGATTATTTCGGTGCGGTAAAACGGAAAAATCCGGACGATTGTTATGATGTTTCCACGTATGAGGGGGCCCTTTGCAGTGCCATAGAGCTGCTTCGGGAAAGCTGCCCCGGGGCGGAGTTTGTGATCTTGTCCCCCACATATTGTCAGGGGTATTCTTATGGGCAGGTGGTCCATGAGAGCACGGAGTATGATTACGGCGGCGGGACAGGCGCGGATTATGCCGCATCGGCGGAGCGGATCGCGGATGCCTACGGATATTTATTTATAGATAATTATCGGGAGCTGGGGATTTCCATTCATAACGGTGCGGCGTATCTGGAGGATGCCACGCATCTGACGGAAAAAGGAAGGCGCGCCTATGCGGAAAATCTGGCGGCTCATCTGGTCGGAACATGGCAGGAAGGCGGAGATGCGGATGAATGATAACGGAAGTAATATCAGGAGCTTTCGCCGGGGAAGGGGAAAGCTTTTTCTGAAAAAGAACAGATGGAATCTTTGTGTGCTTGCGGTGATTTTTCTGATGGGCTGTTATATGATTTCTCAAAAACAGGGATATCATATGGATGAGCTTTTGTCTTTTGAACTTGCCAATGCGGAATTTACACCCTGGATCGTAACAACCCAGCCCGAGGGCAGGCTGGAAAAGTTTGTGAAAAATGAGATTTACGGGGACAGTTTAGGCGAGACATGGTCCAATATTGCGGAAACTGTGAAGGATGTGCTGAAAAACCGAGGGGAGAGCAAAATGCTTTCTTATAAGGCGGATGTCTATGAGGAACCGGTATGGATTACGGCGCAGCAGTTTAAAGATTATATTACGACGGATAACCGGGATCATTTTAATTATCTGTCGGTCTATTTTAATGTGAAGGATGATAATCATCCGCCGCTGCATTTTATGGCGCTCCATACGGTCAGCTCAATCTTTACGGGGAAGATCGCGCCATGGATGGGCTGCGGCATCAATCTTGTATTGATTCTTGGAATCTGCATGTTGCTGATGGGGATCTGCCGGGAGTTTTTGGGAAAGACCGAGGGGTTTGGGCGCGTTACCTGTATTTTATATGCCTTCAGCATGGGGGGGATTGCCACTTTGCTGCTGATACGGATGTATGCAATGCTGACTTTTTTCTGTATGGCGGCTTTGTATCTTCATATGAAAAAGAAACAGTCCGGACAGTGGCAATCTCATAACAGGCTGCTGATTTTTGTGACGGTTTGCGGTTTTCTGACACAGTATTATTTTGTGATTTTTATGCTGTTTCTCGCCGGAGTTACGTTGGTTTTTCTTTGGAAAACAGAGAAAAAAAATGTGTTGTATTATGTAAGGGCAATGGGGATATCTGCGGTTTTGGGGCTCTGTATCTTCCCGTTTTCTATTATGGATGTGCTCTACAGCGAGCGGGGGGTGGAGTCGGTTCGGAATCTTGGCGGCGGGCTTTCGGGGCTCGGCGAGCGGTTTTTCAGTTTTCTTGTCATTGTAAGGGAGAGGATGTTTGGCGGGGATCTGGGCATGGGAGTCCTTTTGCTGGTGGCGGTGGCGGCTTTGGTATCTTTTGTCTTTACAAAATTAAGTGAGGATGGGGAACTGGCGAAGGTAAGGAAGAGGGAGCGGGAAAAAGCAAAAAAACATCAGGATAGCCGCAGGTGGGAATATTTTATGGTTTGTATTCCCTGCATCGGATATTTTCTGGTTGTGGTAAAGATCGCGCCGTATTATGCGGATCGCTATCTGATGCCGGTTTTTCCGCTGTTTGCGTTGCTTGCGGGGCTGTTTTTGCAGAAATGTCTGGATGTTCTGAAGAGACAATTGAAAGCGTTCGGATACGGGGGGATACTGCCTGTGCTGGCTGCTTTTCTGGTATTGCCGTATTTTTTTACGGTGAAGCCGGAATATTTGTATCTTGGTTACGGGATACAGGAGGCCATGTCGGAGAAGTTTCAGGACAGGGCGTGTCTTTGTGTTTATGAGGGAGTTGGGTATTATCAGAATCTGATGGAGTTTACCAATTATAAAAAAACCTTGATGGTGACGCAGGAGGAACTTCTTTCACGTTCCGTTGATAAGACGTTGGAGGAGGAGAAGGAACTGGTGGTGCTGATGAAAAACAATATTGATCAGGGGGCAGTGACGGAGTATCTGGAACGGGAGTATGGGTTTTTGCCGGAGGAATGGGTGATCAGGAAATCGGTACATCAGGATGTTGTGCAGTGTTTTCGGAAAGAGTAAGGGTGATGGGCTGTGATTCTAAAATTGGCGATGTTGGGGATATGGATGGCGGTGGTGCCGGCGGGAATGGGGTACTTTGCGTTGTATGCGGGCAGGAATAAAAAAGACAAAACAGAATCCCCGGGCTTTTTGTTTGGAGTGGGATATGTTTTGATGTGGGCGGTTTTTCAGCTGATCGCTGTGCCGTTTGTGCTGCGGGCAGGGCGGTTTCGGCAGGTGGAACTGTTCTTTGAGGCGGTTTCCCTGACTTTGGCTCTAGCGGGCGGTTTCCTGTTTTTACTGCATTTGAAGCAGGGGTTATGGAGGGAGATTGTCCTTTGGGGAAGAGGAGTTGTAAGTGGCTTAAAGAGCCGGACGGGATTGTCCAGGTTGTTTCTCTGGGGGATCTTTCTGGCAGGACTTCTGTTTCAGATGCTGCAGGCGTATCGTCTGGCTTATGCGGATGGGGACGATGCCTATTATATTCCGATTTCCACGGCGGCGAATCTGGGAGGCGGGATGTATGCCATTGATTCCTATACGGGAGCGCCTACAACGCTGGACTTAAGGCACGGGCTGGCACCTTTTCCGATCTGGGTTTCTTTTATTGCGGCAAAATGCGGTGTGAATGCGGCGGTGGCGGCTCATTCCCTGATGCCGCTTGTGCTGATTCCGGTGACCTATGTGCTCTATCTGGAGATAGGGAGGATGTTGTGCGGGAATGTCACGATCAACAATAAAGGGCATGCCGATCCGAAAACGCTGTTGCCGGTTTTTATGATACTGGTATCTCTTTTGCAGATTTTTGGAAATTATTCCATATATCCGGCATCCACGTTCCTGCTGACCAGAACAAGGCAGGGCAAGGCAGCGCTGGGGAATGTGATTCTGCCTTTTCTGCTGTTGCTGCTCTACCGGATGGCTGAAGAGGTAAAAGAGCAGGGCAAGGCGGGGGTGCGGGATGTGCTCTGGCTGATGGGAAGTATGACGGCAGGGTGCCTTTGCAGTACGATGGCGGGCTTTTTGTGCGGACTGCTGTTGCTGCTGACGGTGGTTCTGGTGTTTATTTTGTATCGGAAACCTTATATTTTGTGGCAGGGACTTTTGGGCTGCGTGCCCGGAATTGTGTATGCGCTGTTGTATCTGCGTGCGGGGTAATGCAGGCGGGATGAAGCCGAAATTTTGTATGGAAAGCCGGAAAGGTACCGGGAGGTTATGGTATCATTTTTGGGGCAGGGAAATAGCATATGTGGAATGAAATCATGGTACTATTTAAAAACTATATTGGAAACGGATGGGCGGCAGGGCTGTTTCTGGTATCTTTTATCTATCTGATGTTTGTGGAAAAGGACAGGGTTAAGAGGATCATTTTGCTGTATACATCGGCAGTGACGGTGGCGTTGTTCTTTTTTCCGCTGTTTGTCAGAGTGGTTTTCCGGTACCTGGATGAGGAAACTTACTATCGCGTTCTGTGGCTTGTACCGATGACGGCGGTGATCGCTTATGCGGGTATCCGGTTTGCCGCAGGCTTTTCCGGGAAAATGCTGCAGGCGGCTGCGGCTCTGCTGGTCTGTGCCGCTATCGTCATTACAGGAGATTATGTCTACGATAATCCTTATTTCGGACCGGCCTCAAACAGGTTTCATGTGCCTCAGACAGTGGCGCTTGTATGCGACGCGATCATTGTGGAGGGGCGGGAAGTGCGGGCGGTTTTCCCGGATGAGATGCTGCCCTATGTAAGGCAGTATACCGCGAATGTCTGTATGCCTTACGGGCGTGAGATGGCGGTGGAGCGCTGGGAAAATGATAATCCGCTGTATGATGCCATGAGAGAGGAAGAGGCGGACTGCAAAAAAATTGCTTCTCTGGCAAAAGAACAGGGATGTCATTATATTATACTGCATGAGGCAAGGCACAACAGAGAAGACTTTGAAAAAACCGGCTACCATTATGTGGAAACGGCGGCCGGCTATTGTATTTATTTGCAGGATGATGCTTATCTTGGACTGGAATATCCGGATCAGTGAGAGAGATATTATGAATCCGGATTGTCAAAGTCGTAATCGTTGAAACGGTTCAGCGCATACAGGAATCGGTCCGCAAGCAGGGCATGACCTTTTTCATTCAGCAGGATGTTGTCCTTTAAATAGTCATCCGCGATCTCTTCATAAACACTCCCGTAGAAATTATCTACAAAAGAGACATGGCTTTCCATGCAGGTCTGGGACTGGAGACCGATATAGTTGGACATGGGTTCTTCCAGAATATCCGTAAGAAAAGGGGAAGTATAATTTCCGTCCTTATCCACAACATAGGCATAGGTGGGTGACATCACAATAATACGCACATGGGGCAGAGACTGCCTGATCAGGTCAAGCCCGGCCTTTAAGGCGCCGCAGAATAAGGTTGGATCCGATTCCTTATCAATATTGTAGGAACCTCTCTGATCCAGATAATCCGAGCCGTCATAATAAATACAGAGCACATCCAGTTCATTGTAGTCTATGGATTGTAAAAGATCGAGGGATTCTTTTATGTCATCAGGAAATCCGCCAAGATCCCGCTCCGCCCAGGAAATCGTTTTGGTATTGTCGATCGTAAAGATAGTACACAGGTTGTAAAAGGAAAAGGCGTCATAAATAAAGGAATCTTTGTAGGTGTCGTTTTTCATGGTCATATAGGAGCCCGGGATGGCGCAGTTATAGACTGTGGCGCCGGTCTTTGCCTGTACGACATTCGCCAGGTTGGCATCGGAATCCTTTTCATCCGCCAGGGAACCATTACCGATAAACAGAATGCGCAGGTCACCATCCGCTTCTTTTTTGTCTGTGCTGGAGGAATCCAGCGGTACAATGGAATCCAGCGGCTCCGTATCGAAGGAGAGCGTCGTATCATTTTCCTTTTCGTTGTTCTCCCGCACCCGCTTGTCCCAGAACAGGAGTTTAAAAGCAATCGTCACAAAAACCACCGCCATCAGAGAGAGCAGGATAATATGGAAATTTATCTTCATTTTTTTCTGTTTGGGCGCCGGTTTTCTTTTGGATACCTGCTTTTTGGGAGTTGACCGTTCCGGTTTATGGCCTTTTATGGAAGGGCTTTCTTCTGCCGCATCCATTTCCGGTTCGATATCATCCAGGCTGGTTGTTTCGAGATCGATCCATTCGGGTTCTCCGGAACGGTTTCTTTTATGGTTCGATGTATTGTGATTTAATTTTGTCATATTGTGTAAAACCTCACTGAGAAATTCTTTTGGATTTTGCTATAAATAGCATGTGGAGAGTATCAAAATATTATGTATGAGTAGAGAGGTATGATTTATAATGCCAGTAATGTGGTATTAAAACATTTCCTTGTTCTCATCTAATATATTATATAAGATTCTGATGTGGATGAAAAGGTTTAAAAAGAGAAAGCGTTAAAGCAATTGATTTTGTTTTAACGCTTTCTTTTTTTCGCAGATTGTTTTAATCTGCGAAAA
>JAAWOG010000092.1 GCA_022799355.1 Lachnospiraceae bacterium
TGAGCAGCATCTGCGGATTGAGTTTGGTAGAAGATGTGCTGAAGGGGATTCTGCGGAACTGGAATGGAGGAAAAGAATGGGACAGATTATCGGAGAAGGCATTACATTTGACGACGTGTTATTAGTACCGGGTTATTCACAGGTGATACCCAATCAGGTGGATCTTACCACGAGGCTGACTAAGAAGATAAGGCTTCACATCCCGATGATGAGCGCGGGCATGGACACGGTAACGGAGCACCGGATGGCAATTGCCATGGCAAGACAGGGAGGTATCGGCATTATCCATAAAAATATGTCGATCAAAGAGCAGGCAGACGAGGTGGACAAGGTAAAACGTTCCGAGAATGGTGTCATCACAGATCCGTTTTCACTGTCCCCTGAACATACTCTGAGAGATGCGGACGAGCTGATGGGAAAATTCCGGATTTCCGGCGTGCCGATCACGGAAGGCAAAAAGCTTGTGGGTATTATCACGAACCGCGATTTAAAATTTGAGACGGATTTTTCCAGGAAGATCAAAGAGTGTATGACCTCCGAAAATCTGGTTACTGCCAGGGAGGGGATTACGCTGGAGGAGGCGAAGACGATCCTCGGAAAGGCAAGGAAGGAGAAACTTCCTATTGTAGATGAGGATTACAATTTAAAGGGACTTATCACGATCAAGGATATTGAGAAAGCGATCAAATATCCGCTGGCGGCGAAGGATGAGCAGGGAAGGCTTTTGTGCGGCGCGGCAGTGGGTATTACGGCAAATGTGCTTGAGCGGGTGGCGGCGCTGGTGGAAGCGAAGGTGGATGTTATCGTGCTGGATTCCGCGCACGGACATTCCGAGAACGTGCTGCACTGTATCAGGATGATCAAGGAAGCTTACCCGGAAGTGCAGGTGATCGCGGGGAACGTGGCGACGGGCGAAGGAACAAAGGCGCTGATCGAAGCGGGAGCGGACGCGGTGAAAGTAGGTATCGGTCCCGGTTCCATCTGTACCACAAGAATCGTTGCGGGTATCGGTGTGCCCCAGATTACGGCGGTTATGGATTGTTATGCGGTGGCAAAGGAGTATGATATTCCGATTATTGCGGACGGCGGTATCAAATATTCCGGCGATATGACAAAGGCGATTGCGGCAGGCGGTGATGTCTGCATGATGGGTTCCATCTTTGCAGGCTGTGATGAATCTCCGGGAACCTTTGAACTGTTCCAGGGCAGAAAATATAAAGTATACCGCGGCATGGGTTCCATCGCGGCGATGGAGAACGGTTCTAAAGACCGATATTTCCAGTCCGATGCAAAGAAACTGGTGCCGGAAGGTGTGGAAGGACGCGTGGCATATAAGGGAAGTGTGGAAGATACGATATTCCAGTTGATGGGCGGCCTTCGCTCCGGTATGGGGTACTGCGGCACGGCGTCCGTGGAAGAGCTGAAGGAGAAGGGGAAATTTGTAAAGATTTCCGCGGCAGCCCTCAGAGAGAGCCATCCGCATGATATCCATATTACAAAAGAGGCGCCGAACTACAGCATGGATGATGATTGAGTTATGCCGTAGGACAGATGAACGGACCGTGACAGCCTGCCGGCTCAAACCCGGCAGAACAAAAACAGGGAGATATATTATGGAGATAAAATCATTGCAGGATGAACTGCGAAACAACCCTTATCCGGGACGGGGCATCGTTATCGGGAAGACGCCGGACGGGAAATATGCGGTGACTGCTTATTTTATTATGGGCAGGAGCGTAAACAGCCGGAACCGGATCTTTGCGGAAGAGGGAGAAGGGATTCGGACGCAGGCTCATGATCCGTCGAAGCTGAGTGATCCGAGCCTGATCATCTATGCGCCGGTGCGGGTGTTTCAGGATCAGACGATCGTGACAAACGGCGATCAGACAGATACGGTCTATGACGGGCTGGCTGAGGGAAAAAGCTTTGAAGAGGCGCTTGAAGGAAGGGAGTTTGAGCCGGACGGACCGAACTATACACCGAGGATATCCGGTGTTATGGAGATGGGAGCGGGGGCGTTTTCCTATAAGATGTCTATTTTAAAGAGTGCGGACGGCGATCCCTCCTGCTGCAATAGATATACGTTTTCCTATGATAAGCCGCTTGCCGGAGAGGGGCGCTTTATCCATACGTATCAGCGTGATGGAGAACCTCTGCCGAGTTTTGAGGGGGAGCCGAAGCGGATTGCTGTCGGGGATGAAGATATCGACAGTTTTGTGAAAGGGATCTGGGAAAGCCTGAATGAAGACAATAAGGTGTCTTTGTTTGTGCGGTATATTGAGATCGCCACAGGAAAATATGAGAGCAGAATAATAAACAAAAATGTGTAATACAATGCAGTGAAAACAATAAATAAAAAGACAGAGGGAAGAATATGAATGAACTGGGATTAAAGTACGGCTGTAATCCGAATCAGAAGCCGTCCCGTATTTATATGGAGAACGGGGGAGATCTTCCGATCGAAGTGTTAAACGGCACGCCGGGTTATATTAATCTGCTGGATGCCTTTAACGGCTGGCAGCTTGTGAGGGAATTGAAGGCGGCGACGCATCTTCCGGCGGCGGCTTCTTTTAAACATGTATCTCCGGCGGGTGCGGCTGTGGGGCTGCCTTTGACAGAACTGGAGAGAAAAATTTACTGGGTGGATGAAAAGGCCGGGATGACGCCTCTTTCCTGTGCCTATGCGAGGGCAAGGGGGGCTGACAGAATGTCATCTTTCGGTGATTTTATTGCTCTTTCGGATGTCTGTGACAGGGAAACGGCGCTGCTGGTGAAAAGAGAGGTTTCGGACGGCGTCATTGCGCCGGGATATGAGCCGGAGGCATTGGAGATCCTGAGAGCAAAGAAAAAAGGCGGTTATAATGTGATCCGGATTGACGCGGACTATGAGCCGGAGAAGATTGAGAGAAAACAGGTTTTCGGCGTGACCTTTGAGCAGGGCAGGAATGATTTGAAGGTGGACGAGGCGTTGTTTGGGAATATTGTGACGGCAAATAAGGAACTGCCGAAGGCGGCGCTGATCGATCTGATGATTGCGATGATTACCCTGAAATATACACAGAGCAATTCGGTCTGCTACGCAAAGGGCGGACAGGCGATCGGCATCGGCGCGGGGCAGCAGTCCCGGATTCACTGCACAAGGCTTGCGGGGACAAAAGCGGATAACTGGTATCTGCGCCAGGCGCCGCAGGTGCTGGGGCTTTCTTTTGTGGAGGGCATCGGCAGGGCGGACCGGGATAATTCCATCGACCTGTATATCGGCAATGAGTATGAGGATATTCTGACGGAAGGAACATGGCAGAAATTCTTTAAGGAGAAACCGCCTGTTTTCGCGCGGGATGAGAAGGAAGCATGGCTTGCCGGCAATACGGATGTGGCGCTTGGCTCGGATGCCTTCTTCCCCTTTGGGGATAATATCGAGAGGGCTCACAAGAGCGGCGTGAAGTATGTGGCGCAGCCGGGCGGTTCCATACGGGACGACAATGTAATCGAGACCTGCGATAAGTATGGGATGGTAATGTGCTTCACAGGAATCAGATTGTTTCACCACTGACCGAGCCGACTCGACCAAAGAGCGGCAATAAATAAAGTATGGTAACGGGAGATATTGTAATATGAGTGAAGAAGTTGTTTCAAGAAATTTTATAGAGCAGGAGATTGATAAGGATCTGGCGGAAGGGGTTTATACCTCTGTCTGTACAAGATTTCCGCCGGAGCCGAACGGGTATCTGCATATCGGGCATGCAAAGAGCATTCTGCTCAATTACGGGCTGGCGCAGCAGTACGGCGGGAAGTTTAACCTGCGGTTTGACGATACGAATCCGACCAAGGAGAAGACGGAGTTTGTGGAGTCCATTATCGAGGATGTGAAGTGGCTGGGGGCGGATTATGAGGATCGGCTGTTTTTTGCTTCCAACTATTTTGAAAAGATGTATGAGGGCGCGGTGAAGCTGATCAAAAAGGGAAAGGCTTATGTGTCGGACCTGACGGCGGATGAGATGCGCGAGTACCGGGGTACGCTGACCGAGCCGGGAAAGGAAGATCCCAGTAGGGGGCGCAGTACGGAGGAGAATCTGGTACTGTTTGAGGCGATGAAAAACGGCGTGTTCGGGGACGGAGAGAAAACGCTTCGGGCGAAGATCGATATGGCTTCTCCGAACATGAACATGCGTGATCCGATCATTTACCGGGTGGCGCGTATGTCCCATCACAATACGGGGGATAAGTGGTGCATTTATCCGATGTATGATTATGCCCATCCCATCGAGGACGCGGAGGAGGGGATAACCCATTCCATCTGTACGCTGGAGTTTGAGGACCACAGGCCTCTTTACGACTGGGTGCTCAGGGAACTGGAATATGAGGAGCCGCCCCGTCAGATTGAATTTGCAAAAATGTACCTGACCAATGTGGTGACAGGAAAACGATATATCAAGAAGCTGGTGGAAGAGGGCATTGTGGACGGCTGGGATGATCCCAGGCTGGTTTCCATTGCGGCGCTGAGAAGACGGGGATTTACGCCGGAGTCCATCAGGCGTTTCGTGGATCTGTGCGGTGTGTCGAAGGCACAGTCTTCGGCGGAGTATTCCATGCTGGAATATTGTATCAGAGAGGATCTGAAGCTGAAAAAGCCGCGTATGATGGCGATACTTGATCCGATCAAACTGGTGATCGACAATTATCCGGAAGGACAGACGGAGGAGCTGGAGATAGCAAACAATCTGGAAAATCCGGAACTCGGTACAAGAAAAGTACCTTTCGGGCGGGAACTTTATATCGAACGGGATGACTTTATGGAGGAGCCTCCGAAAAAATATTTCAGGATGTTTCCCGGGAATGAAGTGCGGCTGATGCATGCTTATTTTGTGAAATGCACAGGCTGTGAGAAGGATGAAAACGGCAATGTGACCGTAGTACACGGTACCTATGATCCGGCGAGCAAAGGCGGCAACAGCCCGGACGGCAGGAAGGTAAAAGGGACGATCCACTGGGTAAATGCCAAGACGGCGGTGCAGGCGGAAGTGCGTCTGTATGAAAATATCGTGGATGAGGAGAAGGGTGTCTATAATGAGGACGGCTCCCTGAACCTGAATCCCAATTCGCTGACCGTGTTAAAGAACTGTTATATGGAGCCGGCGCTGAAAGAGGCGCAGGTACCGGAGAGTTTTCAGTTTGTGCGGCAGGGGTTCTTCTGTGTGGACAGTAGGGATTCCGAGCCCGGGAGCCCGGTGTTTAACAGAATTGTGTCGTTGAAAAGTTCCTTTGTACTGCCGAAGGGGTGACAAATTGCCTGTAAAAGTATAAAATAATAGTATAATCAATAGAAAAAGTTATAAATAGGTATGCCACGCAAAATGGCAGAGAGCGGGCCGCACTCCCGAAGCGGCAAAAGCGGAGATTTGGTTATGAAAGAAAAAACGGGGGAAAAAGAGAAACGGGAAAGGAAGGTTCTGCTCCTTTCGATTGTATTGGTTTTTTGTGCTTTAGGGGCGGTCGTGACTGCGGTTTCGCAGAAAATATCCCGGGAAATGTCTACGGCGGCGATTCAGAATCTGAGTGAAAGCCTGGACCTGATCCAGTATACCATTGAGGCAATTTTGGAGAATGAGGCGGAGTTTCAGATGCTGATAGCCAAAGAGGCGGCAAGGGCGGATGATCCGGAAGAATATATCCGCGCCTATGAAAAGAATCAGACGATGGTAAAGATGTCGATGATTCCGGCGGGGGAGAGCGTGGGAGTTTCCAGTACGGGGGAGCCGTTTACCGAGGAAGGGCTGAATTTTTCGGCGGGGGGAACCATTAAGGGACTGCCCGTCTCCCAGTCTTATCTGAATTATATGGGGGCATGGTCCTATACGATAAAATGCCCTGTAGAGAGAGACGGGGAGGAGATAGGGACTCTTTATGTAGAATATATTTATGATACCATCGAGAGTTCCCTTCCGGATGGATTTTATAATAAGCAGGCGTTATTATATATGATGGATGCGGAGAGCGAACGGTTTATCCTGAAGCCGAAGGGAATGGGAAAACGGAGTGCCGGGCATCTGAACCTGGACGATTTTTACCGGGCGAATAACATTCAGGATGAGGAGATTCGCGAAGAGGTGGACCAATGCCTGGAAAACGGGAAGAATCTTCTGTATTACCATGATATCCGGGGGGTAAGCGCGCTCAACTATATGTGGGCGCTCAATGACGGGACACTTTTTCTGGTGGGATATGTGCCGGTGGAGGCAATCCAGCAGGAGGGAAAAACGGTCAATCAGAATATTATTCTTGTCGTCGTTGCCATGCTGGTAGCGTTTTTTGTGTGCGTACTGCTGTATTATATCAACTGGCGGCAGGAGGATAAACTCAGAAAGGAACAGGAGAAAGAGCGCAGGATTCACAGCGAACAGCTTGCGGAGGCGCTGCAGGCGGCTCAGGTTGCCAGTAATTCCAAGACAATGTTTTTATCCAATATGTCCCATGATATCCGTACACCGATGAACGCGGTTTTGGGCTTTGCCAATCTTCTCTCCGCAGAAGCGGAAGATCCCGCCAAAGTGCGGGAGTATACAAGGAAAATTACGGCGTCCGGCCAGCATCTGCTGCGGCTGATCAATGATGTGCTGGATGTTTCCAAGATCGAGAGCGGTAAAGTCGTGCTCAATTTTGATAAATTTTCGCTCAGCGATGTGGTGGCTTCCGTGGAAGCCATTATTGTGCCGATGGCAAGGGAAAAGGGGCAGGAGTTCCGTGTGGAAGTGACGGGAATCCGGCATGAGTATCTGGTGGGCGATGAGACAAGGATCAATCAGGTACTGATCAATCTTCTTTCCAATGCGGTAAAATATACGCCTGAGGGCGGACACATTCAAATGCGTATTATGGGACTCAGGCAGAGGGGCAGCCAGTATGAACACATACGGATCGAAGTGGAGGATGACGGCTATGGTATGACACCGGAGTATCTTGAGACGATCTTTGACGCTTTTACCAGAGCGGAGAACAGTACTACAAATAAAGTACAGGGCACAGGACTCGGGATGGCGATCACCAAGAGTATCGTGGAACTTATGGGCGGAACGATAGAAGTCTTGAGCGAACTGGATAAGGGATCGCTTTTCAGGGTGGAACTGGAACTGCGTATCCAGGAAGTACAGGAAGATACACAGTTCTGGAGCAGAAGAGGCATATCCCGGATACTGGCGGTGGATGAGGACGCGGAGAACTGTGAAAATATGCGGGAACTTATGCAGGAGACGGGCGTCAGCCTGGAGGCTGCGGGCGTGGAGGAAGCGCTGCGGCGCCTGAGGGAGATGAGCGAGGCATATCAGCTTGTGCTGTTTGACTGGGATATTCCGGAGGCGGAGGGCATAGAGGCGGTCAGGGAGCTGCGCAGAGCGCTTCCGGACACCGTTCCCATCGTGTTCCTTGCGGAATATGATACCGCAGGTATGGAGGAAGCTCTTGAGACAAAGAATACGACGGTATTGACAAAACCGTTTTTTGTATCTTCGCTGAGGGCGAAGGTCACGGAGATGTGGGAGGGGGCAGATAAAGAAAAGGAGCCTGAAAGGGCGGATTCTCTGGAAGGGCTGCATTTCCTTGCGGCGGAGGACAACGAGATCAACGCGGAGATACTGATAGAGATTTTGAAGATGGAGGGGGCTTTCTGTGAGATCGTGGAGAACGGCAGAGCGGCGGTAGAACGTTTTGAACAGGCGGCTGAGGGAGAGTTTGATGCGATTCTGATGGATGTCCAGATGCCGGTGATGAACGGCTATGACGCTACGAGGGCTATTCGCGCTCTGGCAAGGGAAGATGCCCGGAAGATACCTGTTATTGCCATGACGGCAAATGCATTTGCGGAAGATGAAAGGGCGGCACTTGCCTCCGGCATGAATGCCCATGTGGCAAAACCGCTGGATGTGGAGCACCTGAAAAAGGTGATCAGAGAATATGTGAAGTAAGAGGATAGTTTATGAAAAGAAAGGAAAAAGCAGGACGCAGGAGATGGGCGGCAGCCGGTATCATAGGGTTTGCGGCCCTGATGCTGGCAGCCTGTAATAAGGATGACGAACTGAAGAACCTGATTCAGGATGAGGAGAAGGAAGAGAAGATCGTCAATCTGTTCAGCCCTATGGAGAAGACCGATCCGGATGCGGAAAACGTTGCGAGAAGCGCGGCGGATCTTACGATTGCGATGGCAGAGGAAGAACTGGGGGTGACCGTTACGTATAAAACTTATACGGCGGAAGACTATCAGGACAAAACATATGACCAGGTTACCCTTGACAGAGCCCGCAATAATATGGACGATATATACCTGCTCAATCCGGATGTTGTCCAGGCACTGGGGGAAGAGGGAAAACTGATGGACCTTTCCGGGCTTGAGTGTGTGGAGAATCTGCGGGAGGTTATAAAGACCGCGAACACGGTGGACGGAAAGCTGGTGGCAATTCCCCAGGAGGTGGTGGCCTATGGGCTGTTTATCAATAAAGAGATGTTTGATCGGTACGGGCTTGCGCTGCCGGAGACACCGGAAGAGTTTCTTCACTGCTGTGAGGTGTTTCAGGAGAACGGGATCAAGACGCCTGTGGGCGCAAACCGCTGGTGGCTGGAAAATTTCGTTTTTGCGCAGGCCTATGCGGATTTGTATAACGGCGGGAATACCGAGGCGGAGATCGCGGCGTTAAACAGCGGAGAGGCGAGATACGGTGATTATATGCGTCCCGGGTTTGAATTTCTGAAAGAGCTGATGGACAGAGGATATATTGATGCGGAGAAAGCGTTGGTCAGTGAGGCGATTGAGGGGGAGGGAGAAGATTTTCTGTCCCAGAAAACGCCTATTGTCATGGCATACTGGGGCGCGGCAAACACGGAGACCGCTTACGGAAAGACGGATTTTGAGATGCAGGTCATCGGTTTTCCCAGCAGCAGAGGACAGATGCCGGTGATATCCATGACCGGATTCGGGATCGGAGCGGAAGCGGAACATGGGGAGGACGCGCTGGCGGTATTGGATATCATGCTCTCCGATGAGGCGCTGCAGATATATTCGGAGACAAACCGGGTGATCTCGCCCTCCGAAAATGTGTCGGTGGAGTGTGTTCCTGCGCTGAAACCTTTGAATAAGCTGATTGAGGAAGGTGTTTATGTGGTGGGCTCCAATGCAGGGATGAAAGTGGAGCAGTGGGGAAACACCTGTCTGATTGTGCGGGATCTGCTGGGCGGCGCCACGGTGGATGAATGTATGGCGGCGTTCGATAAGCTACAGGATGAGGCGCTGGGTATAGAATAGGAAAGTCAAAGATCCCCCGGGAACGGGGGATTTTGTTATGGGAATAATTACCGCTTTACAGGGAAACATATGTTTTGTATACTGATAAAACAAACATATGTTCTGAAAAGAGGTGAAGAAAATGGAAGACCGGATGCAGGGAGGGATGTACCAGGAGGAGCAGGTTAATATCCCGGTGCAGATTTTCTCCGTGACGGATCGGGATGGCAGGATCACGCCGCTGTGGTTTAAGTTAGAGACAACGGAGCACGAGATCAGGAAATTTCGGATAGAAGATATCGTATCGAGAGGAGAGAAAAATTTTGTGGGCGTAAAGGAGAAGCAGTTCGTTTGCAGGATTTGTCAGGGGGAGGTTAAGAAGACGCTGGAGATGCGCTATAATACGGCTACCCAGAGATGGCGGATCTTCCGCTTTCTGTAGGGATGGGCAGATATATTTTTCATGTGGATGTAAACAGCGCCTATCTGTCCTGGAGCGCGGCTTACAGGGTGCGCGTGCTGGGGGAGAAGGAGGATCTGCGTCTGATTCCGAGTATTGTGGGCGGAGATCAGGAAAAGCGTCATGGCATTGTACTTGCAAAGAGCATTCCGGCTAAGAAGTACGGCATCAGAACCGGCGAGGCGGTTGTGACGGCAAAGAAAAAATGCCCCGGGCTTGCGGTGATAGAGCCGGATTACCGATTGTATGTGAAGGCGTCCCGGGCGTTTATGGCAAAGCTCAGACAGTATACGGATCAGGTGATTCAGTACAGCATCGATGAGGCGTGGGCTGTTTTTGACGGGTACGAGAAGCTGTACGGGCAGGGACAGATGGTAAGTTTTGCCCACGGGCTAAGGGAGGAGATCAGAGAAGAACTGGGATTTACGGTGAATATCGGAGTTTCCACAAATTTTCTGCTGGCAAAGATGGCGGGGGAGTTTTCAAAGCCTGACCAGGTGCATACCTTGTTTCCGGAAGAGATAGAAAAGAAGATGTGGCACCTGCCGGTTTCGGATCTGTTTTTTGTGGGGAAGGCAACGGCGGCAAAGCTGCATCATCTGGGTATTATGACGATCGGGGAGCTGGCGCTGGCTGACGAGGAGATGATACGGGCGCATTGCAAGAAGCCGGGGCAGATCGTACAGGGGTATGCGAGAGGAGAGGATTTACAGCCCCGGATGTTTATGCAGGAGGAAGAAGTGCCTGGCGGGATGCCGGAGGATGGCTTCTGCAATACGGGAGATATCCGTACCGGCGTTTTTGCCGCCCCTGCATCCCGGAGGAATAAGGGCTATGGGAACAGCCTGACGGCGCCTGTGGATGTTGTGACAAAGGCATATGCGGAACATCTGCTGCTTTCGCTCTGTGAGACCATAGGGATGCGGCTGCGCGCTGACGGCGTAAAGGTAAGCGTGGTCAGCGTGCATATGACTACCTGTGAATTTCAGCATTTCTCAAGGCAGATGCAGCTTCTTACGGCGACGGATGTGACGGAGGAGATCTATAAGGCGGCATGTCGGGTATTCGGAATGCTGTGGGATAACGTAACGCCGATCCGCCAGATCGGCGTGCATACATCGAAGGTGGAGAGGGGTGCGGGACGGCAGTACAATCTTTTTGATATGCAGAGGTTTGACCGGTTGAAGGTGCTGGATCAGACCGTGGACCGGATCAGGGAGAGGTACGGGGAGGACGCCGTGTTCCGGGCGGCGTTTTTAAAAAGCAATGTTTCCCATATGGGCGGCGGGCTGGACAGGGAGCGGCGCAGCGGGGTAACATTAGGGATAGATCTGGAGCGTGAAAAGGCGGGGGATCTGTAGAGAGAGTAACAGTGCAGCCGAAAGGCTGAACTATTACGGGAGAGAAGAAAAATGATAAAGTTCCACTTGAAATAATCTGTTTTTCGTGTTATAGTCACAGGAAAGCAGATTATTTTCATAAATATAGTCTTTATATCGAGACTGTCTATCAGGCGGCTTTTGCCGTATCTTATCGGTGCCGAAGCTTGCGAATGCATGACTTTTGCCCGTATTGCCATTTGAAAAAAGGTGGCTCAAATCCTGCTTTGAAACTCAAAACCAGTTCAATTGAAAAGCGGGAGAAACGGAGACGATAAGGTATTATGGCACTTTCTCCTGCGGGAAAGGAGAAAGAAGTATGTCAAATGTAACGAGGAACCACAAGGATAATGTATTCTGCCTTTTGTACCGGGACAGAAAGAATCTGCTGTCGCTGTACAACGCGATGAACGGGACGGATTACAGGAAGGAAGAGGAACTGGAAGTTGTCACGTTGGAGGAAGCGATCTGCATGAAGATCAGGAATGACGCGGCGTTTGTGATTGATTCCGGGCTGAATCTGTATGAACAGCAGGCGAGCGTTAATCCGAATATGCCGCTCAGGGATCTGTACTATGTTGCGGAGGAATTAAAGAAGATCGCGCCGCCGGGCAGGCTGCACCGGACAACGAAGGTGAAGATTCCGGCGCCGCAGTTTGTTGTTTTTTATAACGGAATCGCAGGACAGCCTGAACGGCAGAGTTACAGGCTTTCGGACCTGTTTTGCAGGGAGGAAACGGAGCCTGGGTTAGAGCTTAAGGTAACGGTCATTAATATCAATCCGGGGTATAACAGGGAACTTCTGGAGAAGTGCGAGAGCCTGAGCGGGTATACGACATTTGTAGAGAAAGCCCGTAACAAGAGAGGATTCGGGATGAAAGCGGAAGA
>JAAWOG010000018.1 GCA_022799355.1 Lachnospiraceae bacterium
TCCATGAACTTGCCCGGGATCTGTGTGCGCGCTTTGAAGAATACTTTGAAATCGGATTTCATCAGGCAGAACTCGAAGACTTTGCCTTTTTGCTCTATACATCCATCACCTCTCTGATGATCGACGAGATCAATGAGGCAAACCTTGCAAAATACGCGGGGGAGGAATGCATTGCCCTTGTAGATTCCATGTTCAAGAAACTCCGGGACGATTACGGCGTCACACTCGATTCCGAAGAGTTCCGCATCCGCTTTGCCCTCCATGTAAGGGGACTTTTGCTGCGCCAGAAAACAAAACACTACAACCACAATCCGCTGACGGCGTCTATCAAGACCTCCTGTCCGCTTATTTATGACGCCGCTGTCAGTTTGTGCAGCGTCATAGACAGCCCGGAAGATTACCCCCCCATCATCGATGACGAGATCGCCTATATCGCCTTCCACATCGGCAATTTTTTAGAGGAACAGCAGGCAGCCCGCTCCCATATCCGGATCGTACTGAACTGTCCCGCCTATTACGATATGAGGACCACCCTGAAACAAAAACTGATGGAGCGTTTTCGCAGTGATATCCTGATCACGAATATCACTTCCAACGAGCAGCAGCTTGCGGAATCCCTTGCCGAAGCGGATCTGATTCTCTCGACGATCCCTCTTAAGGGTGCCGTCGGCATGCCCAATATCACCATCAATCCGTTTCTGACTTCCGCAGATGCGGGAATCATTGAACGGACCATCACCCAGCTCAAAGAGACGAAAAAAATAAATACCTTTTATCAGGAACTCCACAAGCTTCTGTTCCCGCAGTTTGTGGAACATATAAACAAGCCGCTTTCCAAAGAAGAAACCATACATTACATGTGCCGTAAACTCTATGAGAACGGTTTCTGTCCGGATGATTTTGAGCAGCGTATCCTTGAGCGCGAGGCGCTCTCCTCCACCGTGATCCAGAATTTTGCGATCCCCCATACCGTAAAAATGCAGGAGATAAACTCCTGTATGTACATTCTGATCAACGATACGCCGATCGACTGGGACTCCTCCCAGATCCAGCTTGTGATCATGCTGTGCTTTTCACCTGCGGACAGACAGCTTTTCAACACGATCTTCGATCCTCTGGCGATCACTCTCTTAAACCGCAGCACGGTCCGGGAGCTTTTAAACATCAGGACACCGGAAGAATTTTTAAACGTGCTGATCTGCTCCGACAGGCGGAGACGCTGAGACAGACCGGCCAGATTTACTTTCGTCAGCCGAAAAGACTGACTGTCCCCACCAGCGCCATCAGCCAGAAAAGGACTGCCGCGGCTAAAAGGACAGGGCTTGCCTTCTTTTCCACAATACCCCCCGCCTCTTTATCATGGAACAGCTTTACCTTCGCTCCCGTCTTATAACTCCCCTTTGTCCTGGAATTGTAAGCCGAGAGAAAGGTCTTTTCTTTCCCTTCCACGCTGCATCTGATCAGCGGATAGTAAGACTCCACCGGTTTGGAAAACTTTTTATTGTCCCCGGTCCGATAGTACAGGATATCCACAATCTCTCCTTCGATCATCGCAAGGCTCTTTTTCCGGTCTTTCCAAAAGGAAGAAAAGGTGATCGCCCCTCCTAACAGCAGAAGAATCACCAGAATCACAGAACCCGCCTTCTCACCGCTCCTTAACGATACCACCGGAAAGATAGCCAGCCCCATACCCACAAGCGTGATCGCCAGTGCCGTACCGAAGCTTACGCCCCGCTCCGAATCGGGCACAATCTTTCCGCCGTTTCTGACCAGCTTCAGCTCATCGCCCCTCTCATATTCCATTGTACTGCTGATCTTCTCGTTAAAAGTCTTTCCGCCTCCGCTGCACTGCACCATCAGCTCATAATAGTGCTGAATCAGCCGCTCCTCCTTGTCTCGCTTCTCCATGAGCCTTGCGGAAAGCACCTTCCCCATCAGCATATTCTCGGGCTTCTGCTGCCTGATATACGCCCTGATGTTTGTAGTCCCTATCACGAAGACGGCGGCGCCCAGCAGTACCAGAAATATAGTTTGTATACTCATCTATTCTTCTTCCTGTCCCTCTCCACTCAGATACTCCTCAAAGGATGTGATCACCGGATAAACCTCCCCCTGATAAACCACTTCATCCCTGTCATATGCCGGATGATAATGTGTCCCGACCATACCCAGCGCCGACGGTCCCGCCACATCTTTTTTCAGGCTGTCCCCGATAAAAACGCACTCCCCGGGAGCACATCCCGCCTTTTTCAGGCAGAGTTCAAAAAAACGCGGCGTAGGTTTCTCCGCCCCCGCCTCCTCGCTTGTCACAAGAAAATCCAGGTACGAAAGCGCGCCCAGCTTTTCCAGCTTTTTATACTGAATATATGCCGTCATATCGGAACCGATGCCGATTCTGATCCCCTTATCTTTCAGCCTTTTCATCAGGGATATCAGTCCCGGCTCCGGCTCCATCACTTCTAAAATCGTATCCCAGTAGACATGATACATCTCGAGCGCCTTCCTGTAGTCGGCACAGCCGATCTCTTCCAGAAAGCACTGAAAGCGCAGCAGTCTGTTATGCAGCGCGGCACAGTTTTCACCGGTCCGCTCCGTCACAATATCCATGCACTTTTTCACGAGCCTCTCCGTCTCCTCAAATTCCATGCCAAACTGTTCCTTCGCATAAGCACCCAGGGCAGCCATCGCCGCTTTGTTTGCCTTATCAAAACTGTACATGGTATTGTCGATATCAAAAATAACCGCCTTTATCATATCTGCCGAATCTCCTGTTTCTCTTTTATCTTTGTCCGTAGTAAGCGTTTGCGCCGTGCTTTCTGAAATAGTGCTTATCCTGCAGTTCCTGAGGCGCCGGCTTCACTTCCGGGTTGATCATTTCACAGCGGGAAGCCATCTTTGCAACTTCCTCCAGCACCACCGCGTTGTGCACCGCCTCATGGCCGTCCTTCCCCCAGGTAAAAGGACCATGGTTTTTGCACAGCACCGCCGGAACAGCCTCATAGTCCTTGTCCTGAAACAGATCCACGATCAGAAGCCCGGTATTTCTCTCATAATCTTTCAGTTCCTCTTCCGTCAGGCATCTCGCGCAGGGCACTTCACCGTAGATGTAATCCGCATGTGTCGTTCCGTAACAGGGAATCGCCCTGCCCGCCTGCGCCCAGCTCGTCGCCCAGGATGAGTGGGTGTGCACCACGCCGCCGATATTCGCAAACGCCTTATACAGTTCCACATGGGTTGCCGTATCGGAGGAAGGATTGTATTTCCCCTCTACCTTGTTGCCATTAAGATCCATAATCACCATATCTTCCGGCGTCAGTTTCTCATAGTCCACGCCGCTCGGTTTGATTGCAAACAGTCCGCTCTCTCTGTCAATCTCGCTGACATTGCCCCAGGTAAAGGTCACAAGGCCGTACTTCGGCAGCAGCATATTTGCTTCGTACACTCGTTTTTTCAGTTCTTCCAGCATTGGTTTTTCTCCTCTTAATTTAAGTTCCGCACCCGTCCTGACGGCTGCTGTTTATTTTGTGATGGTGTAAAGCGCCACCTCGTCGATCTCCCGGTTGGTGGATACCAGCATATCTTTCCCGTCCTTCACATAGTGATATACATTGGCGGAGCCGCAGTCTCTGTCGATGTATTCCATCTCGTAGGTGCCTTTCTCCTTATTATAGGAAAATACCATCAGATCCCGCTCTCCCTTCCGGTGTCCGGTCAGCAGCACCGGCTTTCCGCAGAGCATACCGCCGTAGATGGAGTGCAGAAAATCACGCTTCTCCTCAAACTCATAATCCAGTTCAAACACCCCGTTTTTCTTTTTATAAAAACGGACCGTATCACCGTGGAAGGGGGAGATGGTTGCCAGTTCCTTTTCGCCGTCTCCGTCAAAATCCACAAGCACCGCATCGGAAGCCGCGTCGGATATCAGTTCTCTGATCTCCCACCCGCCATCCTCCTTTTCGGGCGGCACAAACAGAAATACGCCGTTATCCGCAGAGATCACGCTGCAGTTTACACCGTCTTCCACCGCTCTGTAATATCCGTGGTTTTTCAGCATATTATCTTTTATCACGGTCAGCGGAAGCTGATGATCCTCATTGTATGCGCTCAGGTCATCGGGCAGCACTGCCGCAAAAACCTTCCCCGGGAATCTCCAGTCGTCCTTGTACTCATAATCGGACTTAAGGGCACAGGCGATCAGATACTTTACACCATTCCTCTCCACTATATCAAATCTGTGCACAAATGGCAAATCCACAAGCGTTCTGATCTCCCAGTTTCCCTTCCCCTTCGGTGTTGCGATCACGATCTTCGCCTCTTTGGAATCGTTGGGCGAATAAAATTTATGTGTCGCAAGGAACTGGCCGTCGCTTCCCGGCACCTGCACCATTGTCATTACGCCGCCCGGTTCGGACCAGACCACATCCTCCTGATTCCCATCCATATCAAAGAGCAGGCACTTATCCACCTTCTCCGCCGCCACCAGAAAGTGCTCCTTTCCCTGATAAACCAACGGCGCAATAGAATAACATTTTGTCAAATTTGATATTACCTTTTTCTCAACTTTCATCTTCCATCCTCATTTCTCAATTTGCTGATCAAGAATCCCCGCCATCATATCATGCGCGAAATGCAGATCTTCCTTCCAGTTCTCGCTCCCTTTGTACCAGAACTCCGTCACATACCTGCGGATGCCCATTTCCCAGGCTTTCGCGATCGCCGCCTTGAAGTCCACATGTCCTTCCCCGTAGGGCACCTCCCGGTATCTGCCGGGCAGTGTCTCCTTCAAATGAAGGGACGTGATATTGCCTCTCCCCAGCTCCATATCCTCCAGTACGTCCGTCTGATACTGAACCGCCGCATTCGTCATATTGCCCAGATCCGGGTATATTTTCAGATAGTTAGAGCCGCACAGGGTTACATATTTCATAGCCTTTTCCACGGTATTCATAAATTCATTCTCCATGGTCTCAAGCCCCAGGATCACCCCTGCCTTCTCCGCCATCTCGGCGCCTGCTCTCAGATTTTTCAGATAGCGCCGCTTTGTCTCCAGCGTGGAGGGCTCATAATATACGTCATACCCGGGGATCATTACCACCCTGACGCCCAGATCGTCCGCAAACCGAATGGACTTCTCAAGAATCTCCATCCCTCTTTTCTCATACTCCGGCTTATCATTTCCCATGGAATATTTTGTCAGTGCGCTGACACACATGGTCCGAATCGGGATTCCTGTCTCATACATCGTCCGAACCAGCGCAAGCCTATCTTCCTTCGGCATGTCAAGGCGCCCAATCTTCTCCTCCGAATCATCGATGCTGAGTTCCACATAATCATAGCCCGCTTCCTTTGCCGCCAAAAGCCGCTCCCTCCAGGACAAATCCCCGGGCATTGCCTTCTCATATAATCCCAAAGCGTATGCTTTCATCATTTACTCTCTTCTCCTGTTACAACCGTTTTATTCTTTAAAAATCGCTTCTTCTCACCTGATAGACCTTTACGCCCTGCGCCCGCATCTGTTCCAGTTCCTCCTCCGGCGCCATCTCATCCGTGATCAGATTTTTTACCATCTCGATCCCGCAGCTTGTAAAGCTGCTGTTATGCCCGATCTTCGTATGGTCCGCAAGCAGATAGACTCCCTGTCCCGCATGTTCCACCATCAGTTCGTTGACATTTACCTCGTTTGCAATCTCCGTCGTCATGCCCACCCTGGCGCTGATGCCCGAACACCCCACAAAAGCTTTCTTGGCGTAGACACTCTGCAGGTTGCGGATCGCAAAATCACCGACAAGAGCCTCCTTCGGGTGGCGCACCTCGCCGCCTGTAAGGATAATATCGACGCCCTCCGCCTTGTCCATGCTGATTGCCCTGACGTTGTTGGTAATCACCGTCACATGCCGGCTCTTAATATATTTCACCATATTCAGTGCATTCCGGCTTGTATTGATAAAGATGGTATCTCCGTCCTCCACCAGCGATGCCGCATATCTTGCGATCAGGTCCCTGCAGATCGACACCTCATCGATATATCCGTCCGCATCCCTGGACACTCTTGCCCCTCCGTAAAATCTCTCGATCTGTTTCTGTTCTTCCAGAAACTGAAGATCCCTCCGAAGGGTTACCACAGACACACCCAGCCTTTTTGCCAGTTCTTCCACGCGTACCTGCGGGTTTCTCTGCAGCATTTCCAGTACCTGTCGCCTTCTTCCCTCTACGTAAGCCCTCTCTCTTTTCATGCCGTCACCTCCGGGTGCTATCTGGCAGCACTTGTTCCCGGTCACATAAACATGCGGTAACCGGATATTTTCCGCAAAAATAACCCTGTGAATGATATGCGTCCCGCCAAATCTGGCGGGACACCCTTATCTTCTTCCTATATCCGTTATTCAATAATGCCTTTTTCTCTCATCTTATCTTCCATCTCCTGTACGGACATGATATTGCGAAGCCCGATCACGATGGTTCCTTTCTTCTCGGCATCCTTAAACATATTTGCAAAATTCTGTGCACAGAATACCACATCATACTGGGCAGCAGCCGTCTTGCCCTCGGATAACGCGCAGTGATGCACCTTGCCGGGCTTGAGGCCTACCTTGTCAAGCGCCTTCTGCATCGTCATCTTCATCATCAGGCTCGAGCCTGCTCCATTTGCACAACATACCAGAAAAGTCATATTTTCCTTAGCCATATCTTTTCTCCTATTTTCTTTCAATTTGTTTCATATTTGCCGCCCTGCTGAGGGGGCGGGAAACGCTTAGATCTGCTTACTTATCTCCTCCCCGCTCAGAGGGCGGGAAACGCTTAGATCTGCTTACTTATCTCCTCCCCGCTCAGAGGGCGGGAAACGCTTAGATTTGCTTCGCATATCTAACCGTAGCAGAACAGATTCACTCCGTTCATCTGTTCTTTAGTTCTTTATATTTCTCATAGTCTTCCGTTACAAGGAAATAACCTTCTTTATCCGCACGGTACTGCAGCTGCGGGATAGCCAGAAGTCCCACTGCCACGATCGCAACACCTGCGTAGCTTAAGAACTTCATAAGTGCTGTCATAACAGGCCATACAACCGCCCAGTCCCACATGCCGAGGTATCCGCCGTAAGCCGCCATGCCTACCCAGCCCGCGATGATTGCGGAACCGAATACCTGACAGAGGCCGGAGATAAACGGCAGAATCAGAGCTGCCTTGATACCGCCTTTTTCATTTGCAAAGATCGCGATGGTCGCATTATCAAAGAATACGGGCACGAATCCGCAGATAACAAGTACGGGGCTCTTTAATACGATCAGAACCGCGATAGCGATAATCTGTCCGAGGAAGCCTGCAAGGAAACCAAGAGGCACTGCGTTTGCGGAACCGAAACCGAAGATAACCGCACAGTCCACGCCCGGAACGGAACCCGGAAGCAGCTTATCCGCAATACCCTGGAAGGATGCTGTCAGCTCCGTCACGAATGTACGTACGCCAAGCTGCAGAATTGCCAGATATACGGAGAAGTATAAACAGGTCTGAATCACATAAAATACCATGCTTGCGCCTTCTTTTAAGAAACCGCCCTCTATCAGATAATCTCTGCCAAGGATGCAGAGGATTGCGCCGAAGAATACCAGCATCAGGATGGAAGTACAAACCATATTTTCATTGAAGATGGACATAAAGCCCGGCAGTTCGATATCATCGATCTTTTTCACTTCTTTGCCGTCTTTCTTTTTGCCAAAGAGTTTTTCCGCCAGCCAGTAGTTGATAGCTACACCGAACATCTGCTGATGCGCCAGTGTGAAGCCTGCGCCGTCCGTAACTTCCTGACAGGGTTTGATCAGGATGTTGGTACCTACCGCCCAGTAAGCGCCGAGAATCACTGCCATAACAATGATCATTGCCACATGCTGTGTCAAAAGGCCGGGCAGAGCAAACATGATCAGCCAGTAAGCCGTCGCCGCCTGCTGTACCTGCACATGGCCGGTTGTGAACAGCGCGCGGAGCTTTGTCAGCTTATTAAAGCGCACAAGCAGGATGTTTACGATAAAGGCGATCAGCAGAAGGATCATCGCGTCGCCGAAGCCCTTTCCGAATACTTCCTCCACACCCGCGGTTACCGCATTCTGTCCGAAATACGGATCGATTACCATAGCGTCGATCTGGAATACGTCCTTTAACCCCACCAGAACCGGACGGAAATTTGATACAAGTCCGCCTGATCCGACTGTCAGGATCAGATAACCTACAATTGCTTTGATTACGCCCGCAAGGACATCATACCACGGCTTTTTCTGCAGTATGTACCCCAGCATAACAATGAGGCCAATCATAAATGCAGGCTGCTGTAAAATGTTTGTCGCAAAATACGACCAGGCATTCATTAAAAAATTCATATATTCTCCCCTTTCTTAATTTAAGTTCCGCATCTGCCTTCCCAGCACCAGTTACCGCAGAGTAATTTCCAGCCGCTTTGCGTCTGTAAATTCTCTGGGCACTGGTCAGGCAGATGCTGTTTTTTAAGTTCCGCATCCGTCCTCACAGTACCGGTTATGGCAGAGCAATTTCCAGCCGCTTTGCGTCTGTAAATTCTCTGGGTGCTGGTCAGGCGGATGCTGTGGTTTGAGTTCCGTGCCAGACTTTAGTCTGCGTATTTTTCATGGAGCGCCAGGAGGTCTTCCGGTGTTTTTGCTTCCTTCAGTTCCTCCATCAGCTCCTCGTTTGACATCAGTTCCGCCAGTTTGGACATATTGTCAAGGTGCTGGCTGGGATCACAGGATGCGAGCGTGAAGAACAGCACCGCATCTTTTTCAGGATCTTCCGGATCGAAGCTGACAGGTTCATCCAGTTTCATAAACGCGATGGCCGTGTTGTGCACGCCCTTTGCGCACTCCTGGGAATGAGGCATCGCCACATCGGGCATGATCACAATATACGGACCATATTCTTCCACGCAGCGGATAATATCCTCTTTATAATTTTCTTCCACCGTACCGTCCGCTTCCAGCACTTCGCAGCTCATACGGATCGCTTCTTTCCAGTCTTTCGCACTCTGTGCGAACTTACAGTGATTTTTTTCCACAAATTCTTTTAACATTGTTTTTCCTCATATTATTACTGCTGTTTACAGGCAGGATCTGAACGGGATGTTCTGAGGCGCCTCAAAGCAGTCCTCGAATCCCCTTCTGTGATGATAATAAATCTTATCCTTATCCTGAGGATATACGTACTTGCCGCCTACCTGCCAGAAGAACGGATGGAACTTGTATTCGTTTCTGTCCTTCTTGAAATCATAGAGCAGTTTGATCTCCTCACAATCCGCCTGGAAGTTGGTCCATACATCCCAGTGAATCGGTACTACCACCTTACACTTAAGGTTCTCCGCCATACGCAGCACATCGATGGATGTCATCTTATCCTGCATACCGATGGGATTCTCACCGAAGGAACCGAATGCCACATCAATATCGTAATCCTTGCCGTGTTTCGCAAAATAGATGGAGAAATGGGAATCGCCGGAGTGATAAATATTGCCGCCCGGTGTCTTCACCAGATAGTTTACGGCCTTCTCATCCATATCGGTAGGACATACGCCGGTCAGTTCTTCTCTGTCAGGACCTGTGGAATCCGTTGTCACGATACATGTTCTGTCAAAGGAATCCAGCGCCACGATCTCGATATCCTTTATTTTAATCGTATCGCCCGGTTTTACCGTGATGCAGCGGTCCTCGGGAACGCCCCACTTCATCCATGTCTCCACGGATTTTTTCGGTCCGATAAAGGGAACCGGAATCATGTTGCCCTTGTCGTCCGTCGTTGTCATACCGCTTTGGATCACATGCGCTGCCCACTCCGCAGACATATGGTCCTGATGGTAATGGGTAGCAAGCACCGCATCCACCTGTTTGAAGGCAAACGGATCGATCACAAACGGCACGTTCCGCAGATTCGGCTGCATCAGGCGTCCGCCGCACATATTCGCCATCTGATGCCCCACCTTCATCTTACCGTCGCCATGGGTTCTCTTTCCGTTTCCGCACCACAGATCGATGGTCACGTTGGCGCCGCCGGGTGTCTTAAACCATACACCGGTGCATCCAAGCCACCACATTGCAACATTCCCCGGCTCAACAACTTCGTTTTCGATGTCCTCCACAAGCCAGGTGCCCCACTCCGGAAAGGTAGACATAATCCAACTCTCCCTTGTGATTTCGTCAATTTTGCTCATAAAAACCTCCTTTTCTCTTTTAAACCGATCATATAATTCATATAATTTCGTTTTATATGAACTGTTATTTTTGATTATATCATATAAATCCGGTAAATCAACCGGATTATATGAATTTTTCATCTTTATATGCGTGCTTCCCGTATTTCTACCATATGCACAAATTATATATGTTTATTTTGTGCACAGTGCACAAGAAATATGTACCTTTTATCATGAGAAAAAACTGGCAAAAAAAATATGCCGGCCGCATGACGCAAACCGGCATTCCCGATGATTTCAAAGGGAATTTTTTCCACCTCTTTCGGTAAACTGTTCCTTTGTTATTTTTTTATTCTCACATAATATTTCCGTTCATCTTCATATTTAATGTACCCGCCATTATGCAGCATCACTTTGAGTGAAGCAGGATTATCTTTATTTACACGCAAATATATCTCATTCTCCGGAATAATGGTTCTTGCTATGGAAAGTGTCAGCCTAAGCCCTTCTTTGGCAAATCCTTTTCCTCTGCATTCCTTTTTTATAAAATATCCTATATGTCCCCCGCCTGTTCTCAAAGATTCACAAAGATAATGCCGTATACGAAACTGCCCTACAATTTCATCATCATTCCACAAAAAAAGAAACGTTTCCGGCACAAAACCATCAGGTAAATCCTGCCCTTTTGAAAATGCAATCATTTCCTTTAAGGCTATCTCTTCAAAATCTTCACGAGTAATACCGTTCCATTTATTCGTCAAACCATTTTCATCAACAGGCATGTCACGAACAAATAAGAACTCCTTTTCCATATCTTTATCATTTATTTCCTTCAAATATAACATATCGCTTACTCTGCAAACTTCCTATTGTCAACTTCTTTCATATGGACATTCTATCACCCATATATGTATTTTACAATTATAATGCTGCATTTCTGATTTTAAAAACTATCTTTACCACTCCCTCAGCCTCTTCACCGCACCGAATGCAGGGCATATGGGCATCCTGCGGCCCACAGTAAGCAAACATGCCCGCCGTCAGGACAATCCCCCCTCTGTCCGGTCCTTCCTTATAAAAAATAACGTCTTTTTCAAGCCTTTTGTCCTCCGCTACGGAAAGCTCCTGTGCCAGATCATAATACAGTACCTCTTTTCCTCTCAAAATATACTGCAGATCCGTGTACTTTTCATGGGATTCCATCCGCCCTTTTTCTTTCCGCCTTGTCTCATAGTACTGCACCAGGGCAAACAGTTTATGCTCCGGAAGCAGTTCATAGCGTCCTGCTTCCATCGCCTTCGTTTCCCATTTCCTGATAAATCCGTTTATTTCCTCCGCATAGTCATCTAACTGCGGATACTTTCCGATATTTTTTATATGATCGATTATCATCCCGCCATCCCTTCCGCCTACGAAGATTTTTTCCTGTTTTTCCAGACCTTCTTTACCGCCTGTCCGTAGAGCGGAGACATCAGGGAAAGTACCGAGATCAGCAGAAACACCAGACAGATCGGCCTTGTGAAAAATATGGAAAAGCTGCCTTTGCTCATCATCAGCGCACCGCTGAAATTCTGCTCCGCTGTCCCTCCTAAAATAATTCCCAGAATAATTGCGGACATGGAAAACTGCGTCTTGTTCATAAAATAGCCGAGAAAACCGAAAAATACCATCACATACACATCCGTCATCGAATGATTATAGGAATACGTCCCCACAAAAGTCATCATAAAAATGATCGGTATCAATATCTCCTTCGGCACATTTACCACTTTGGAAAATACCCGTATCAGAGAAAAACCGAAACACCCCATCACAATATTTGCCAGAAGCAGTCCCAAAAAGATCGTATATACCTGTACCGGCTGGTTTGTAAAAAGAAGCGGTCCGGGCGCGATTCCCTGCACCATCAGAGCGCCCAGCAAAATAGCCGTCGCCCCATCCCCCGGGATTCCCAGCGTCAGCATCGGGATCATGGCGCCCCCGGACACCGCATTGTTGCCGGATTCCGGCGCAACGATTCCCTCCGGTTCCCCATTTCCGAAGTTCTCTTTATATTTTGACCATTTTTTCGCCTGGTCATAGCAGATAAACGAAGAGATATCTCCGCCGGTCCCCGGAATACAGCCGATAAATGTCCCGATCACGGAGGAGCGAAGCAGGGTAACTGCAACTCTCCTTATATCGCTGAAAGTCGGAAGCACTCTGCTGATCTTTACTTCTTTTTTCTCATACTTTTCGTCAAAACAGCTTTCTATGGACGCCAGCACCTGGGAGAAGGCGAACACACCGATCAGAATCGGAATAAAGGAAATGCCGCCTATCAGATACGTGGAACCAAATGTAAAACGCATCTTTCCCGTCATGGCATCGATTCCGATCGTGCCGATAAAGAGCCCCAGCGCTCCGCCCATAAGCCCCTTGATCACCGAGCCCGAAGATACGCTGGTGATAATACTGATGCCGAACAGCGCCAGAGCAAAATACTCCGCTTTGGAAAAAGTCAGCGCTACTTTTGCAAGCTGCGGGGCAAAAACCATCAGACAGATTGCCGAAAATACACCGCCGAACATACTGCCCGTCGTGGAGAGCCCCAGCGCCCGTCCCGGCTGTCCCATTTTGTTCGCCATCGGATAACCGTCCAGTGTCGTGGCGGCAGATGCCGGTGTCCCGGGCGTATTTAAAAGAATCGCGGAAATGCTCCCGCCGTAAATCGCGCCGCAGTATACCCCCAGCAGCATAATGATACCCTGTACGCCGTCAAAAGCAAAGGTCAGAGGATATAACAGCGCGATCCCCATATTTACGGACAGCCCCGGCATCGCCCCGATCAGGATGCCGGCCCCGGTTCCTGCGATCAGAAGTATCAATGTCATGGGAGATGCGGCACTGCCGATCGCCGATACTATATTTTGCAACATATGCTTTCCCCCCTACATGAAAAACGGTTCCGGAAGCTTTGTTCCCAAAACCAGTTGGAATATCACAAAAATACCCGCCAGTGTAACCGCCGTCACAATTGCCATCTTCTTTTTATTCCGCTCTCCCAGCATCCACATCAGCGCCGGAACAAGGATCAGCCCGGAAAGATACAGCCCCAGTACACGCAGAAGCACACAGTAGATCACCATAATACCCATCACTGCATATACCCGTTTATTTGCCGGCAATTTTAACGCCACTTCCATCTCTTCATATTTTTTTCCGTTTACCAGTGTCATAATCAGCAAGACAGCGGCAGCCACCGTCATAATACCGCCCATAATAGCGGGCCAGGTACCTGTGGAAATACCGCCGTCCGCTTTAAATCCCGTTCCCAGCCGTGCCGAAAGAATCAAAATCACAATGCCCAGCACGCCCGTTACAGCCGATATGACATAATTACATTTTTTCATACTGACCATAGATCGTCACCTCGTCAACGTTTCTCCCTGTCGGTAAAGCCCGCCGCAGAACATACCGTAACAGCAATATGTCCTGCGGCAGGGCAAAACCGCCCATTTACATGCTTCTCTTATGCGGCAGTTTACTCCGCAAAATCGATCGTCTCAAATACTTCCCTGTACATTGCATAATCGTCCGCCATCACCTGATACGCATCATCTCCGATGTAATTAAGAGGTTCGATCCCCTGAGCAAGGAAATATTCTTTGCACTCATCGGAATCAAGCGCCGCCTTTGCGGCATCCCTCAGAGCCTGCAGGCTCGCTTCATCCAGTCCCTTCGGCGCCACCAGTGCCGCCCAGGCACGGACTACCAGATCATGTCCTTCCTCCGCAAAAGTCGGAACGTCCGGAAGCAGTGTCATGCGCTCCGCACTCATCACGCCGAGACATTTGAGCGTCCCCGCCTCGATCTGCGTCATAAAGCTTGAAGGATCGGCAAGCGTCGCATCGATATGTCCTCCTGTGATCGCCGCCGCAATATCCGCGGTTCCGTTCGGATAGGGAATATGGGTAACCTTTATGCCGTACTCCTGCTCCATCAGATAAGTCGCAATATCCCAGATCGCCCCGGCGCCGGAGTTTCCAACCTGTACCGTATCCGGATTTTCCTGACAATATGCCACAAATTCATCCACACTGTTATAGGGCGCATCCGCCTGTACGATAAGCGCCGCCGGCGCACCGATGGGCATCGCGATAGCGTCAAAGCTTTCGTAAGTCAGATCCGTCTTGTCCTGAAAACAGAACATGTCCAGTTCCACCGTCACTGCCCCCAGCGTATAGCCGTCAGCATCTGCCTCCGCCGTCTGCACCATCCCTGTGATTCCGCCGCCGTCCGGATTGTTGGTCACATTAAATTTTGCACCCTCAAAGTTTTTCTCCATGTAAGTCAAAAGTCCCCTTGTGGACGTATCCGTTCCGCCGCCGGCGCCCTTCGGCACAATCACCTCAATGTCATCACTGGGATAAGCGCCGCCTTTGCCGCAGCCCGTGAGCATAACCGTCCCCATAAACACGGATAATAGTATTGCCATTATTTTTTTATGCATTTTTTTACCTGTTCCTTTCCGTTACTTTTCGTCACTTTCTCTCCATTTTGCCATTTTCAGGCCTTTTCCACATATTTCTCTTCCAGTTTTTTGGTGATACGCCGCAGAACTTCCATCTCACCGCGAAACGTCTCGGTAAGCAGCGTATTCTTTTTCGTCCTTGTGACCGTTGTCATCGGGATACCCTCGCCGCTCAAATAGTATTTTGCATTCACCGGATAACACTGGTACTCTATCAGCGCGCAAAGCGTCAGCATATCCGCCAGTTCTCTCAGATCCCGCTTTTCATAATCCGCTGTCAGGATATCGTAAAGCCTGCACTGCATATTTGCCATAACGCCGCTGTAGCCTGCCGCTCCCGCCTGTAAAGACGCAAGCAGCGTCGCCGTATTGGCATTGTACAGTTTCAGGTTCGTCCCTTTACAGACTTCCAGTTTATCCAGAATATTATGAATATCACAACTGGTATCTTTCAGAAAATAAAATCGCCCCGTCTGTGCGCACCAGGCAGTCATCTCCCTGGACAGAACCCGTTTGTAAGGATAAGGGCATTCATAAAACCCCAGCTTTACATCCTCCGGAAGCCCTGCCAGCAGCTTTTTCAGGTTCGAGAGCCATATGTCATCGCCCTCCTCCTGCTTTGCCAGCCTGTTTGTGATCAGGATCACCGCATCCACGCCGCTTGCCGCGATCTGCCCAAGTTCCTCGATCTGATCCTCCATTTCATCGGAAATATGCCCGGATGCAATAACAGGCACTCTTCCCGCCGCCTTCTCCTTTACAAATCCGGCGATCTTAACCCTTTCCTCCAGAGATAAGAAGAACATCTCACTGGACTGGCATACCGCAAAAAGTCCTGAAACACCGTTTTCAATATACCACTCCGTCAACCTCTCCAGAGCAGGATAATCCACTTCGTTATGATCCGTAAAGGGTGTCAGCATCACCGGCCATACGCCGCCCGCAAATTGATTTTCTCCCATGTCTCTACACCTCCTTTCTCATAAATTCCCAAAATGCAATTGATTTTCTGTCAAACGTATACGTTACATATATCTTTCTGCCGTCCGCTATGATCGACGGATAGGAATACTCCCCGGGCGTATTTTCCAATACCGCCTCCTCCTGCCAGGTTTCTCCGTTGTCCGCTGAGGCAAGCAACACGATAGGCGTTCTCTTTCCCCAGTTTTCTCCCACCGGATTCATACAAAGAAACAACAGTCCGTCCTCACACCGCACCACATCGATACCACTGTTATTATTGGGCAGTCCCGTCGGGTAAGCTGATCCCCAGCTTTTCCCGTAATCCGCCGAATCAGCCCTGTAGATCTGTCCTTCGCTGCTCCGCAGCAGCATATGTACCTCCCCCGGCGCACTCTCCCAGAGCGTGGGCTGGATAACGCCCCTCCCGTAAAAGGACTGCTCCGAAACCTGTATCCGGCTGGAGGCAGCCGTATTTTCGCCTTCATAAGCCACACTGAGCCCGATGGGGTTGCTGCGCTCCCAGCTCTCACCACCGTCCGGCGACCTGTCCGCGTAAGCCGTCCAGATTCCGTTCTCCGTGGACATTCCTGCCAGTATGCTCCCGTCCGATAACGTGATCATCTTACATCTGACCGGTCCCCTGCCTCCTCTGTCTCCCGGCACCAGTTCCCTCGCCTCCCCGAAAGACTCTCCGCCGTCCTCCGATATCCGCACCTTCGTATACCACCGGCTGATCTCATTGCCCACTTTGTAGAGCAGCAATACCTTATTGTCCTGCCTCCGATAAAGCACCGGATTCCAGTGCGCCTCCTCCACATCGTGTGCCGCCATCACAGGCTTGCTCCATCTTCCGTCCCTTCTGATCGATTTCCAGATGGAAACATCCGCCTGTCCCTCCTTTTTTCCGGCAAACCACACCGCCCCTATACGTCCTTCTCCCATCAGGCATACATTGGACGCATGACAGATATTTCCCTGCAAAAATTCAGGTTCGAATATCAGTTCTTTCTTCCCCTCCGATAAATACATCCTAATCCCCCTCTCTTTAAAGGCTCTGTCCGTTTCCCCGCCTGCTCTCTCCTTCTGATATGAGCATAATATATTCATCCCCTTTCCGCTTTCAAAATGATCCGAAGTACGATTTTATACTTTTTTGCTGTTTTTAACGAAAATATATGATATAATTCACGCAGGCAATGAGCAGTGCGACCGACACCCTTAACGAAAGGACACTCTAATGAACGAACGACTGGAACGATTTGATAACTTTTCCTGGACAAAGGAAAATAAGACTCTGATCTGGGAGAAACATAAAGTGCCCGGGCTCAGAAATATCACCTGGTGGAACTTCACAACCTCCCCCTCCTCCCTGATTATGCATTATCATTCCGATATCATCGAAATACACTGCATGATCAAGGGGCAGCGCTATACCCAGATTGAAAAAAACGGTTCCCTGGAAAGCTATACCTATGCCGGAAACGAAGTATTTATCACATTTCCCTTTGAGATCCACGGATACAGCAGCGGTCCGCAGCTCCCCTGCGAATTTTATGCTTTTCAGATCAGCACCAAAGATCCCGATACCATACTCGGGCTAAATAAAGAATTCAGCAATATGCTCTGCCACACTCTTCTCTCGCTGAAGCAGCGCCATTTCAGAATGGGAAAAACCCATATACAATACCTGCGCTCCGCCTTCAACTTCTTCAGCGATATGACACCCGATTCCGTCAAAATCGGAGCGCAGTTTTTAACCTGTTTTTTACTCAGCCTGCAATTTCTGCCGCCTGTGTTCAACAGTGATATCCACAGCCTTGATTCCAATATCGCCGCTGCCATCACTTACCTAAACCAAAATATTCATGATACAATGCATCTGCAGGATCTGGCGGATGTTTCCGGCTACTCGCTCTCCCACTTCAAGATCAAATTTAAAAATGAAGTCGGAATCACGCCCGCCGAATATATTTCCCTGCAAAAGCTGGAATACGCCAAAAAGAAACTTCTGGAAACCGATATCAGCATCACCGACCTTGCCTATTCCCTTGGCTTTTCCTCCAGCAATTACTTTAGTTCCGTATTTAAAAAGTATCATGACTGTACCCCAAAGGACTACAGAAAACGTTACAGAAACGTTACTCCATGATACGCTCTTGTAATGCACAGATTAGCAACGCCATGCTATTTCCCCTGATTTACTCCACAAAACAGAAAAATAAAATTCACCGTTAATGAACTTTCGTTGCGCTTCCTCCCTGGTGATAACTTTACTTTCGTCCGGTTTATTCCAGTGAATTGGCCATTGAATCGAGTACGTTGTAACAGTTCAGCCTTCGGCTTCCCTGTTACGGAATCTGCCCATTTCAAGTCGCCTTCGGCGAGGGGCAGATTCTTTTGGCTAAATTTACATGTTTTCACGGACTTTGCAGTAAATGCAAAGTCCTGGGCTGAACTGTTACGCATCAGCAGCCATATTCCTTTGCGCGGAGTGCGCATCCTCGCGGAGCGTTTTTATTTCATAGGACGCAATTTCCTATGAAAAAATAAAAACATCCGGCTGCCCAAACAAACAGCCGGATATACAAATACATACGTTACGCAGTCCATAACACCAGTTATTGACATTCTCTCAGCAGCTCCCTGAGCGCCTCAAGGTCTTCCTTTGTCGTTGACCAGCCCGTGGCAAAACGCACCACCGTATGATCCTGATCATATTTCTCCCAGAAGCCGAACCTGACCTGCTCTTTCAGCTTCTCCATCCGGCGATTCTCCAGAACAATGAACTTCTGGTTCGTGGGGGAATCCAGATAAAAAGGCAGATCTGCCCCACGGAAGATCGCCGTCAGCTCTTCCGCCATCTCGATGGCATGGCGGGAAATCTCAAAATACAAACCGTCCGTAAAAAGCGCATCGAACTGAACGCCCAGAAGCCGTCCCTTTGCCAACAGAGCGCCCCTTTTTTTCACAGACGTCATAAAATGACAGGGCTTGTTCCTCTTTGTGAATACAACGGCCTCCCCGCACAGCGCTCCCACCTTTGTCCCTCCTATATAAAAGACATCGGTCAGCTTCGCGATATCCTGAAGCGTCATATCACAGGCACCGCTCATCAGCCCGTAGCCCAGGCGGGCACCGTCCAAAAACAGCGGAATCCGATAGGCGCCGCAGAGATCGGAGAGCGCCGTCAATTCCTCCTTTGTATATATGGTACCGTATTCCGTCGGATAGGAAATATAGACCATGCCGGGAAATACCATATGTTCATGGTTCTGGTCCGCATAGTAATCCTCCAGATACTTTTTCAGCACTGCCGCTTCGATCTTTCCGTCTTTATGCGGCACCTCTAACACCTTATGCCCGGTGTATTCGATGGCGCCCGCCTCATGGCCGTTGATATGTCCCGTCTTTGCCGCAATAACGCCCTCAAAGTCGCGCAGCATTGTCGAGATAATAACCGCGTTCGCCTGCGTCCCACCCACAAGAAACTCCACTTCCGCCTCCGGGCATCCGCAGGCCTCTTTTATCTTTTCCTTTGCGCTCTCGCAATAGGAATCCTGGCCGTACCCGGGAAGGGGTTCCGAGTTGGTGTCCGCAAGCCGTTTTAATATGGCAGGATGTGCTCCTGTATTGTAATCACTTTCAAATGACAGCATGGAATGCCTCCTTTTTTATATTTCCGGTAAATTTTTTACATCAAATTTCCTTTATATTTCCCTGTAAAAGACTTGAATCATACACTCACATATGATATATTCTAATTGGAAAAGGAAAGCCAGAGAGGCGGCTACCCTCCAAATAATAAGTGAACTGTTTTTATATACAGCCGCTGACTATTGGTAGTAGTTGGCGGCTATTTTTTTATTTAAAATCTGATTAATCAGACTCACACCTCTTCTTCAGCTCTTCCCATCTCCGGTCCACTTCCGCCTGGCACTGCGCGATCAGTTCCTCTCCGCCCGGCGTAAAGAGATGCTTAAAACGCTTCTGCGTGCGCAGGAAGTCCTCCACGGGAAGCTTCTTTTTCGGCTCATAACTCAGAATCCACTTTCCTTCCACCACCTCATACAGCGGCCAGTAACAGCTCTCCACCGCCAGTTTGCAGATGTTCATCAGTTCCGCAGGTTCATACCCCCAGCCCCTCGGGCAGGGAGACATCACGTTCAAAAACGCCGCCCCGGAAGTGTAGATCGCCTTCTCAGCCTTTGTGTGCAGATCCTTAAAATTGGACGTAAACGTAGTCTGCGCCACATAAGGGATATGGTGCTCTGCCATAATCGCCGCTAAATCCTTCCGGATCTGTATCTTTCCCTTTGACACGGTCCCCGCCGGCGTTGTGGTCGTATCCGCAAACTGCGGCGTGGCGGAAGAACGCTGGGTGCCGGTGTTCATATAGGCGCCGTTGTCATAACAGACATAGACCATGTCGTGTCCCCGTTCCATCGCCCCGGAGAGGGACTGAAAGCCGATATCGTAAGTGCCGCCGTCACCGCCGAAGGTAATAAATTTATACTCCTCCCCGATCTTTCCCTTTTTCCGAAGTACCCGGTAGGCGGTCTCCACGCCGGACATGGTCGCCCCCGCATTCTCAAAGGCATTGTGAATATAGCTGTCCTCATAGGCGGTATAGGGGTACATAAAAGTAGATACCTCCAGACACCCCGTAGCGTTGCCGATGACCGCCTTATCTTCCGGATGAAGCGCCCGCAGCACGGCGCGGACCGCCACGGTCCCGCCGCAGCCCGCACACATTCTGTGCCCCGGCGCAAGGCGCTCCGGCCTGCTCATCACTTCTTTATAATTATATGCTGTCTCCATCTTATTTCCTCTCATCTTATCAAACCAGTCTGATCGCATAAAGCCAAACGATTGCGGACGGATATTATCTCTCCCGCAGACCGATATAGGCGTACATATCTTTCACCACATGCGTCTTAGCCAGTTCCTCCAGCTTTGTATAAACCTCTTCAAAATCCTCCACGGTAATATCCCTGCCGCCTAAGCCGTAAAAATAATTGACCACTTCCGCCTGAGACTTTGCGCCGTAGAGGGCGGCACGCACCTCCGCCCCCAAAGGACCGCTCGTGGCGGAAAACATCTCGGAGCGGTCCAGTATCGCTATCGCCTTTCTATCCCGCAGCGCCTGCGCCAGCTCCTCCTCCGGAAACGGCCGAAATACCCTGATCTTCAAAAGCCCGACCTTTTTGCCGCTCTCCTTCCTGATCCGGTCCACCGCCGCCTTGCAGGTGCCCGCCGCGGAGCCGATCATAACGATAACATACTCCGCATCCTCCATCCGGTACTCCTCGAAAAAGCCGTACTTTCTCCCGGTCATCCGCTCAAACCGCTCAGCCACTTCCAGGATCACCCGCCGGGCATTCTTCATCCCTTCCCTCTGCCCGCGCTTCGTCTCCATATAATAATTGGAGACCGCATAAGGTCCCACTGCCATCGGCTCCTTCTCATGCAGAAGATAATGTGCCGGGCAATATTCCCCCACAAATTCCTTCACCTTCTCATCCTCAGCCAGCAGGATATTCTCCACGCCGTGGCTAGTAATAAAACCATCCTGACAGATCATCACGGGCAGATGCACCGCCTCATGCTCCGCGATGGGATAGGCCTGCAAAAAATTGTCGTACACTTCCTGATTGGACTCCGCATAGATCTGAATCCATCCCGCATCCCGCGCTCCCATGCTGTCCGAATGATCCGCATTGATATTGATCGGACCGCTCAGCGCCCTGTTTACCAATGCCATCACAACCGGAAGCCGGTCGGATGCCGCCACATATAATTCCTCCCACATCAGCGCCATACCGCAGGAAGATGTGGCTGTCACCACTCTCGCTCCCGCCGCCGAAGCGCCTATCGCCGCGCTCATGGCGCTGTGTTCGCTCTCCACGTGGATAAACTCCGTATCCACTTTACCGTTTGCTATGTAATTTGCCACATACTGCGGAATTTCCGTCGAAGGCGTGATCGGAAATGCCGGCATCACGTCCGGGTTTATCTGTTTTATCGCATAAGCCACCGCTTCATTGCCGGATAAACGTTCTCTGATCGCCATCTACTTCCCCTCCTTCATCTCTATCGCGCCGAAGGGACACACCGCCATGCAGATACCGCAGCCCTTACAGTGATCGTAATCAAAATCCCCGCGCGCCCCTTCCGAAACCGGGATGGAAGAATCCGGGCAGACCGGCACGCACAGCAGGCACTGCCTGCACTGTTCCTTTTTATATACGGGCGTAGAAACTCTCCACTCACCCGTACAAAATCCCTTTGACGTGGCAGGCTCATAAATCTGGTTTCCCTCCGTAATATCCTGCCAGGGACTCCTCTCATGGATATCCTTACTTTTCATCTGTTTATTTTCCTTTCCCCTACGTCTTTTACCCTTTTATGCACTCTTTTTGACAGCTTTCTTATCCTCCGCAAGCGTCTCAAAAGTCATCTCAAGGGCCTTCATATTGCCCTCGATCACTTCCGGCTTTTTCGCAAATTTATGAGCAAAGGAATCTTTCATCTCCTGCAGAAATTCATCCGGTGAGACAACCCCGGAAACCGCCACCACTGCCGCCAGCATCGGAGAGTTGGGATAATACCTGCCCAGCGCATCAAGAGATATCTTCCGGGCATCCACCGTATAGATACTGCCCTTCCAGCCGTACCTCTTAAGCTGCGATGCAATCTCCTCTCTGCTGCGCCCGGTATTGACGATCACCGCGCCGTCCTTTTTCAGCCCCTGCGTCACATCGATGCTCTCAAGCAGGCCATCGTCCACAACCGCCACATAATCCGGTGCATAAATATTGGAATGGATCGTGATCTTATCTCCGCTGATCCTGTTGTATGCCGTGATCGGCGCACCCATGCGCTCCGGACCGTACTCCGGAAAGCCCTGCACATACTTTCCCGTCTTAAACGCTACATCCGCCAGCAGCAGCGCCGCCGTCTTTGCGCCCTGTCCGCCTCTTCCATGCCATCTGATTTCCACTGTGTTTTTCATCTTATCCGCATCTCCTTCTACTCATGATCCCCGCAAAGAAAAAAACCGACCTGCTGATTCGCATAGTCGGCTTCTAAAGTCTCTTTTTCTCTTCTCATCCCATCTACAACATACCAGCATATGCGTCCTCTGTCACGGGAGGAACCCGTCCGCATCTACTTGCTCTCGCTTTGGTACGGCAACTCGGAAGTGATATTCCAGCCATTCTACTCGTACCGCATCTCAGCTTACGCGGCTCTCTGTGACTTTCCAAATGGATGTACTGTCTCCGTCATCGTTTTTACAGGTCTATTCAATTTAGTCCATTATAGTGGTACAGTGACAGATTGTCAAGTTTTTTTGCGCCGTAAAAAAATTGTTGACAAACCCGCAATTTTCTATATGATATATTTGTTATGCATTAATTTTAAACTGGAACAGGAGGAAAAAAATGAAACGTACTTTCGCACTACTTGCGGCAGGCATGTTAACGGTTGGATGTGCCTGCGCACTTTCAGGCTGCGGCAGCAGCGATGACGCTTCAACAGCGGATAAGGACGGCAACGGCTACGCTGATGAGATCTATCTTTATAACTGGTCGGAATATATGACACAAGATGTACTTGACCAATTTGAAGCAGAATATGGCATCAAGGTCGTCGAGACTACTTATGAGTCCAACGATGAACTGCTGGCTAAACTGATTGCCGGAAAAGAGGGCGAATATGATATAGCAGTTCCCACAAATACTTATATACAGGCATTCAAGGACAACGACCTGTTAGAGCCCTTTGACGAGGGCGCCATCACCAACCTGGGCAACATCGACGATGCCTATCTCGGCCTTGTCTATGATCCCGAAAACCAGTATACCGTGCCCTACATGGGTACCATCAACGTTGCCCTTGCCAACAAACCGATGTTGGATGAACTGGGCGTTACGGTAAACACGGCGGAGGATCTGTTAAACCCTGCTCTCGAGAACAACCTTCTCATTTTTGACGATGTGGAGAGCAATATCACACTGGCGCTGCAGGGCACCGGCATCGATCCCGTCACAACGGACCTTGCCGCCCTCGACACCGCAAAGGAATACCTGCTCAAACTGAACACCAATCTGAAATCCTATTCCCAGATCGCGGATGAGAGAATCTCCATCACAAGAGGGGAAGTGGCGCTGGCATACATCTACAGCGGCGATGCCATTCAGGCCATGCGGGAAAACAGCGACCTTACCGTTGTGATGAAACAGGAGCAGTTCCCGCTGACCATCGACAACCTTGTTATTTTAAAAGGTACAAAACATAAAAAAGAAGCCCAGCTCTTTATCGATTTCCTGCTCCGGCCGGAAATCTCCGCTCAGCTTCTGTCGGAATTTTCCTATGTGTGCTTTAACGAAGCCGCCGTGGAACATCTTCCGGCAGACCTTGTGGATATGGAAGTCTGCGTGCTCTCCGATGAGATCAAGAACAACCTTATCGTGATCAATGAAAAAGACGGCGATATGCTCGATAAGATGGTTGCCGTTATGACGGAAGTAAAATCTGCAAAATAACAAAAATACGGCATGGAAATACTTCCGGAAGACGGTGCGGAAAAAAAGCCCAATGACGTTCGGCAATGTAACCTGAACGGCATTGGGTTTATCCATATTTATAGGCCTCTTTTCACAGTCCGTCTGGCGAAGATACATATCTTACTTTGTATATCACCCTTCATATATCATATAACGCAGCCATTTTATGTATTCTGCGCCTTATTTCCGCGCGGACGTGCAGCGGCTTCAGACACTCGCATTTATCTCCGAAACTCAACAGAATATCGTAATAGTACTCATTCTCCATGAAGGGAAAATGAACCATATAATACTCGTCCCCATCCGGTGAAAAATCTTCATAAGTGCAATAATCAAGCACTCTGTCCATGACCGATTGGTGAATACGGATTTCAATTCTTATCTGCGCAGCCGCCCGGATATCATCAAAATTCATCTGGGGTTTCTGATAATCACGTGGTATAAATACTTCCTCCTGTATTTGCAGATCCGACATGCGGGATACCCTGAATAATCGATAATCCTTTCTCCTGCGGCAATATCCCTGCAAGTACCATTGACCGCCTTTCAGCACAAGCTGATAAGGCTCCACCGTTCGTGTGGTTTTGTTTCCGTGATGAGCTATATATGCAAAAGCCAGCAGCCTGCTGTCCTGCAAAGCTGATTTTATCCTCTCCAAATAGGGCTGTATATTGCCGTTGCCCATCCACGGACTCAAATCCATACATATCTGACCGGCTTTTACTTCAATTTCTTTCGCTCTGTCGGCAGGAATAAAACTTCTGACCTTCGCAAGGGCATGTACCAGTTCGTCACCCCGCACCATATTGGATAGCCCGGAAAGTCCCATCAGGAGCATGCAAAGATCATCCGCCGAAAAAACCTTTTTATCCATCTTGTATTCCTGCATGATTTCAAAACCGCCGCCCACTCCCGATGTGGAGCGTACAGGAATGCCCGCCATATTGATCGCCTCCATATCGCGGTAGATTGTACGGGGGGAAACTTCAAACATGTCTGCTAATTCCTGTGCGCCCACACGCTTTTTATCCAGAAGTATCATAATAATGCTGACAAGTCTGTCTACTTTCATCTGTTATCACCGTCCGGTTTTTTTAATTGTTGCCATACTGCTGTCAACAATCATATGTTACCATAACAGAAAAAGTCAATCAATAAACCTGCAAATACGGAGGAAATTTATGTTTACAATCTATGTTTATGTTCTTGATGCGTTAGCTGACTGGGAGTTAGGGCACATTACCGCAGAGCTTTATTCCGGTCGGTTTTTCAAAAAGGATGCGCCGCGCGTATCCTTCAAAACAGTCAGCCTTACCAAAGAGCCTATCCGTACAATGGGCGGTCTGACCATCATGCCTGACTACACTATGGAAGATATCGTTGTGAGCGAAACAAGTATGCTGCTCTTACCGGGCGCAGATACATGGAGCGATCCAAAGCATGGCGCAATCATCGAAAAAGCAGCCGGGTTTCTCTCCTTCGGCGCTTCGGTGTGTGCCATCTGTGGCGCAACCGCCGCACTCGCAGATGCCGGGCTGTTGGATCACCGTCCCCATACCAGTAACGGAGCCGGATTTCTTGAAATGGTTTCTCCCTGCTATAAAGGCCGGAGTTTCTATGTGGACAAGCCGTCAGTAGCGGACGGCAACCTGATCACCGCAGGTTCTACCGGAGCCCTGTTGTGGGCGAAACAGATTATAGAATATCTGGGCGTTTTTGAAGCAGACAGCCTGAAAGCATGGTATGACTATTTCAGTACCGGTAAGCCGGAACATTTCTTTGCACTCATGCAAACCCTGCCCTCCGGCACTGAAAACTGATCCTTTCTGTTTTCCCGCCTATCTGCATGCCTCCACCAGACTTCTCACCTTTTCCGGGGAAACTACATCATAGCAGCACTCATACGGCGCAGGAAGATACTCATAGGAGACATCTCCTGCGGCCGTGGTGGGATCTTTCCGATAATCCTTGCAGGAAGAATGCACCTGATTTATGCCGGTATACGCCATCAGTTCCGCCGCATTTATCTCGTTGACGCCGCTGCCCGCCAGGATCTGAATCCGGCTGCCGTAAGATATCTGCAGCCGCTTAAGGAGCTCTTTCCCTTCCATCGCTTTCGCCTTCTGTCCCGAAGTCAGCACCCTCTCCGTCCCCAGAGAGATCAAAAGTTCCATGGCGCCGCAGGCGTCCCCGCACACGTCAAAAGCCCTGTGAAAAACCGCCTCTTTCTTCTGTTTATGGATCAGGTCCGTCATCCGTTTCGTACTTTCCTTATCCATGCTGCCGTCGGCGCTTAAAAAGCCGAAGGCAATCCCGTCCGCACCATTTTCAAGCAGCAGCTCCGCCTCCTCAAACATCACCGCTTTTTCCTGCTCCGTATAACAAAACCCTGCTGCTCTCGGGCGCACCATACAAATCACTTTGATATCCGTATCCCGCTTTACTTTCCTCAAAGTCGCAATCCCCGGCGTCAGCCCTCCCACGCTCAACGCCGCATTCAGTTCCACTCTGTCCGCACCGCCCAGGGCAGCGTTTATGCAGTCCTCATAACTTCCGGCACATATTTCCGTAATCTTTTTCATGGATACCTCCTTTATATCTCACACTTTATACCAAACGGCACAAACCGCCACGAAACTTCGTATTATAAATACCCTCTGAAAAACGCACACTCCTCCTCGTTGCATTCCCGTCCGGTGCTGCTGTGCATATCCACATGAAACACATGATGCAGCGGATTCTCCTCAGAGCCGTATATCTTAAAACTATAAGGCACGCCGCAACCTTTCAGCACCTCCTCCATACAAAACGCCTGGGGTTTGCAGAAATCCTCCGTCGCCGTCATCAAAAACACCGGCGGAAATGCGGATGTGATATGTCTTGTCACATCGATAAGCTCCGCCTCCTTTTCCGTACAGCCTTCCGGCATCAGCGCCTTCGGCAGATCATTCACCTGATCATGCACCAGTTTCTCCTTCTCTCCGCTCGGAACCGGTATATAGACGCCGCAGTTCAGCGCCACCGCCTTCGGCACAAACTGCGCCGGCACCCGGAAAGCATACCCGGAGGCATACGCCGGATTGGTACAGACACAGGTATAGAGCCCTGCCAGATGGGCTCCCGCGGAATCCCCCACAAAGAAAATATGCTCCACATCAAGCCCATACCGCTCACCGTTTTCAAGTATCCACTCCATCACCAGATTGATGTCTTCCATCTGTGCCGGGAATTTATGCTCCGGCGCCAGTCGATAGGTAAAGTTTACAACCCCAAACCCCTGCTGCACCAGCGCCATACCATAAAACCGATACAGTTCCTTATTGCCGTAAACCCAGCCGCCGCCATGGACGCTGACAATCACGGGAAGCATCCCCTCCTTCCCTTTCGGACGATATACATCCAGCACATTCCACACCGCATCAGGACCATACGGGATATCATCAAAGCGCTCCACATCCTCCGGCTCCGTCACACCGGCATCCCTTATCTCATCATTTCCTCTGCATTCCTCTCTGAACTTTTCCACCATTGTCATACGGATCACCTGTTCCTTTCTCTCTTTTCTCCTATACAAAACACCGTTTTGACCAAAACTCATTCCAAAAGCCCCACAGCCCATAGCGGCAGGTTTAAAAGTTTCTCCTCCCTTCTATAGCCTGCCATAGACGTTCGAACAGACCATTTGGGGTGAAATTTATCCTGATATACTCTCAGGCTTTTTGCCTGAAGATTTACTTCCGCTTTGACTTCCACCGGCACCACATCCATACCGTTGTCAACCACAAAATCCACCTCCGCCGTGCCCCGATCAGCCGTCCAGTAGTAAACGTTGATACCTTTTATCGTCATAAACTGCTGAAGCACATACTGCTCTGTCAATGCCCCCTTAAATTCTTTAAACAGTTCATTTCCATCCAGCAAAACATCCCGGCGCAAACCTACCATACAGGATAATAAGCCTACATCCACCAGAAACAGCTTAAATGCCTTCAAATCCTCATATGCCTTAAGCGGCAGGTTCGGCACGGTAACCCGATGTATTTTATGCACCAGCCCACAGTCCGTAAGCCACAACATAGCCAGCTCATACTCCTTCGCCCTGGCTCCTTCTTTTATCAATCCATAAATAAATTTTTTATTCTCTCTTGCCAGTTGTTGCGGAATACTGTTCCAGAGCATTCTGATGCGGGGAACAGCCTCATTGGGAGCATGCTTTGAAAAGTCCTGTTCATAGGCTGCCAGAATACGCTGCTGAATCTCCCGTACTTCATTGAAATCTCTGCTATCCACAAATGCCTGTACCACCTCCGGCATCCCGCCGATAAAATAGTAATACTTCAACAGGTCCACATAATCCTTCCGAAAAGCATCCGCCATCCCAAAGTCCCCTTTTCTCAGCAGGCTGACATACTCCGCCTTTCCCATTGCTGTCAGAAATTCAAAATAGGACAACGGATAGAGATCGAGAAACTCCACTTTTCCCACCGGAAAAGAAGTTCCCTGATGCAGTGCTACACCGAGCAGGCTTCCGGCGCAAATGATCTGATACTGCGGTGCATCCTCGTTGAAATATTTTAAAGCTGAGAGAGCTTTGGGCACCTCCTGCACCTCGTCAAAAATCAGCAGTGTACTTTCCGGCTCAATTTTGTATCCGGCATAAAGCTCCATTCCAGTGACCAGCCGTTCCACCTCCATACTTTCCTCGAACAGCTTTTTCATTCTATCGTTACTGTCAAAATTAATATAAACTGTTTTCTCATATGCACACTTTCCAAACTCCTTCATCAGCCAGGTTTTCCCCACCTGACGCGCTCCGCGGATAATAAGCGGTTTCCGCCGCTTCTTCTCTTTCCATTTTTGCAGTTGCTCCAATGCTGTACGATACATTTATATCCCCCGCTTATATTATGAATCTTCTCCGCAGTGCCGCTCGCCGAATAAGCACGCTTATTCTTTTCCGCAGTGCCGCTCGAAAAACCTCCGGTTTTCCTCGCTCACGGGCTGCCGCCCTATGGAAAAAGCCAGATAACAAAGAGTCCGGCAAGCCGGACTCTCGCGCCGGAGCGCGGCTGCATCAGCAGCCATATTCCTTTGCGCGAAGTGCGCATCCACGCGGAGCGTTTTTATTTCATAGGACGTAATTTCCTATGAAATAAAAAATTTCTTACATGCGAGCATGACGAAAATGGTTATCTGACTTTTTCCGCACTGCTCACTGCCTTCGTGGATATCATATCACAATTTTACAAAAATTCAAACGACTTTTAGCACTTAACTCACACTTTTTCAAACGACTTTTTGATATTTTGTGACAGTTCTCTCAATTTACTTGCGGTAAATTACCATCCGTATGCGAAAAACAACCGTCTGTCAAAAAACAGCGGAAATCTTCCCGCTCATAGTATATACTGTAAACACAAACAGGCAAATGTATAACCTTCAGGGCAAATAATCGGAAAAACGATAAAAAGGAGACCGTCAGACAGATGCAGGTAGAAATCAAAATCGACAGCGCTTATCAGGAGCCCAAAATCATCATCTATACCGACAAAGTGACCGACGAGATAAACACCCTTGTCGGCAGGATATCGGAGCACTCTCCCAAAGTCCTCTCCGGCTTTCGGAACGACACGCTGGAAATACTGGAGAAGTCCGATATCCTCCGCATCTATGCGGCGGCGGGAAAAGTTTTTGCCTCCACACCGAACGGAGATTACACGCTCCACCTGCGGCTCTATGAACTTGAAGAGCTGCTCTGCAAAGACTGTTTTGTCCGGATTTCCAACTCGGAGATCATCAATCTGAAAAAGGTAAAAAGCTTTGACTTAAGCTTCACCGGAACTATCTGTGTCTCCCTCGCGGACGGCACCGTCACCTATGTATCGAGAAGATACGTCAAAAAAATAAAGCAGGTGCTGGGAGTATAGACGGCCGGACCACTTTGCATAAAACTTTTATATCACCACCCGGAAGCACCGGGAGAAAGGAATATTCAGTCCCTCAAAAACAGGATTGGATGACAAAAAACGATGAATATGAAAAAAAATATTTTAAGACGCGCCCTCTTTGGCGCCCCCATCGGTCTTACGATCTGTATCCTGTGCACGATCGTGTCCTCACTCCTTATCGGAGACGGAACCTACTACGCAGTTTCCCATGATCTCATCGCTTTGTGCGGCAGTGAGATAAACGCCGTCCTGCTGCAGACCGTTTTCGGCATGATCTACGGCGCTCTCTATGACGTCTCCTTCGTCATCTGGGATATGGAAGACTGGAGCCTTCTGAAAATGACATTGAGCCATTTTGCATTCTGTTGTGTCGTTTCCTTTCCCATCGCCTGGCTGATGTGGTGGATGCCCCACAGCCTGCCCGGCGCTCTCTGCTACTTTGCTTTCTTCTTTGTGATCTACGCGGTGCTCTGGCTTATGCAGTACTGCGCCATCAAAAGACAACTCCGGCAGATGAACAACAGGCTGCGGGAGCAGGATGAGACAATTTAATGTTACGAAGAGAAGCGGCAGCCCCCACGCTGCCGCTCCTCCAATCCCCCCTACGTCATCTCATCCCGCAGGGCATCCATAATATTCTCCCGCCGGATCTTCCCCACCGCATAGGCTGTCGTCAGAAAAACGATTCCGAACACTTCCAGCACGCTGAGCCCCAGCGCTCCCCAGGGAATCCCGAAGGCCACCCTGTCCATCTCCTCCATGGTCACAAACACCTTATGAATCAAAAAGGAAAGCAGCAGCGCCGTGGGCACTCCGACTGCCAGCGTCCGTATCCCGTAAACAACACACTCGAACCCCATCATCCTGTGAAGCGCCTTATCTGACATCCCCACCGAGCGCAGCATCGCCAGTTCCCTTCGCCGCAGTCTGATATTCGTTGATATCGTATTAAATACGTTTGCCGCGGCGATCAGTGACAGCATAAAAACAAATACGCCGGTAAATATTTCAATGATAAACTCCGCGCTGCGGAACAACTCAAAGGCCTGTGAGAGATTTATCAGACTGTAATTCGCCATGATCTTCTCCCCAATCAGCCTGTCCTGTATCTGCTTAAGCGCCCCGGCAGGGCTTTCGCTCCAGAAAAGCGCCCCCAGATGCACCCTCCCGTCCACACTTTTTAAGCCCTCAAACTGTTCCCTTACGGATAAGGGCGCCGTCATGATAAACACATAAGCCGGATCATCCTCCAATACAAAGGCGCCGTCCAACGGATAGGAATCCGTAAAAGTGGCGCGAATCCTCTTTCCCTCCCCGCCTGTCTCGGATTTGATCGTAAACTCCATAGAATCTCCCGCAAAATAAGTGGTATGCTCCGTCATATTGATCCCGCAGGCCAGAACTTTTCCTGCCGCCCCTTTAAACTCCCGTACCGAAAGCCCAAGGTTTTCCAGATATTCCTCATATATATCATCCTCGATAAACTGCATATACAACGTGATTTCCTGCTCAGCCCCCAGGCTGTTATCCCCCATAGCCTCCCGGTATGCCGCAAGAAAATCCGCCGGCAGATCCTTTGTCTTTGCCTGATACATATAATCCGCCTGCCAGGTACTCCTCCCGATCAGATCAAGTCCGCTCAGCCTTTGATACAGCTTTTCAAACTCCTCCGGCGTCATATCCTGTGTTGTGAGAGAAATATCCCCGTCCGCCGTCTGTCCCGTATATTCGCTCCCCAGTTTTTTCAGCGCCGTCCCGAAGGCACTGCCCGTCACGGTCAGCACAACGCTGAGTGTCAAAGAAAGTATAACACTGCGGTATCTCCTTCTGTTGCGCTTTAAATTTTTCAGCGCCAGTGTTCCCTCTAACCCGTAGAACTTCAACACACGCGTTCCGCTCCTGCTTCCCTTTGCCTCCGTTTTGATCCCGCTGCCGTATCGGATACAGTCCATGATCGGCAGCGCCGCCGCTTTTTTGGCAGGTATATATGCCGAGAGCAGGATCGTGACAAAGCTGATCAGTGTCGAACCCAAAAGCGCCGGAAAGGATACCGACAAGGTAAGCCTCGCCCCATAGTCTATGATACTGGCAAAATTTTTCGCCACCACCGGAAGAAGCAGGCTGACACAGCCGATCCCTGCTGCCATCCCCATCGGAATACCGATACGGCCGATACGGATTCCCTCATATAAAACCATGCCGCGAAGCTGCCTTTCGGTCGCCCCCACCGACATCAGAATCCCATACTGGTGCATACGCTCATTCAGTGAAATCTGAAACGCGTTATAGATCAGAAATACCGAGCCCGTCATAATAATCGCCGCCAGAACACCGCCTATGGTATAGAAAAAAGTATGAAACACTTTGTTATCCGAAACGCCCATAAACCGCAGCAGGTTCTCATGGATGCCAAAGGGACTTTTCGCTTCTCTCTCCTTCCCGAACTCCCATACCCTGCGGGGATTTCTCAGCGCCACATAGAGGCTGCACCTCTCCGCCTCCCCCTCCGCCTTTGTGATCGCTGTATATCCCGGCGAAGACGGAAGCTCAAATCCCGGCTTTTCAAAAGTTCCAACCACCCTGTAAGTCCGCTCCTTAGCAGTTGTCAATCTCTCCCCCGGCTGATAGGGATCACACTGCGACAGTACTCTTCCCTCCGCTTCCCTCTCTCCCACAGAAAGCCTCAGCTCATCATTGACGGATATCCGCACCCCCGCTTTCGCCGCGATGCTTCCGGCAGGAACAATGATCTCGCCCGCTCTCTCAGGCATCCTGCCGCAGACCAAAGAAACCGGCAGCTTCTCAAATGCCTCATCTGTAAATCCCGCGATAAAAAGATAGGGCTTATCCTCACTCTGCTTCCCCGCCCCTTCCAGCAGGGCATAGCCGATGTTCTCATAAAACACACTCTCTTCCGCCTCCGGCTCTTCCTCCCACTCCTCTATCCCGGACAGCAAAACATCGGAGAAAGCAATATGCCAGTTGCCCCCCTTTGCGATCTCCGAATCCGCCATAAAGCTGATGATGGAAGTACCGAAAACCGCAATTGCCGTAAACAATGCCGCAGAGAGCGCAACACCGATGATTGTGACAAGGGTTCCCGTGCGGTTCTTTTTCAGACTCTGCCTTGCCACCTTATGAAAAACGGAACCATTCCTCCGACTCATACCCGCGCCACCTGCCTTTCATCCCGCACCACTCTCCCATCCGCGATGGTAATGATCCGGTCCGCCTGCAGCGCGATATTTTCGTCATGGGTTACCAGAAGCAATGTCTGCCCGTAAAGCCTGTTGCTCTTTTTCAGCAGATAGATGATTTCTTTTCCGTTTTTACTGTCAAGGCTGCCTGTGGGCTCATCCGCCAGCATAACCTGGGGCGCGTTCATCAATGCCCGCCCGATCGCCACCCTCTGCTGCTGCCCGCCGGAGAGCTGATTCGGCAGATGGCTTCTCCGCTCCTTCAGCCCCAAAAGTTCCAGCAGCTCATGTAACCGATCCTGATTCACTTTCCGCCTGTCCATCAGAATCGGCAGCGTAATATTTTCCTCCACATTCAGCGTCGGAATCAGGTTGTGAAACTGATAGATCAGCCCTACCTGACGCCTTCTGAAAATCGCCAGTTTCTCACTGTTCTGGGCATAGACATCCTGCCCGTCCAGATAAATTTTGCCGCCTGTGGGAATATCCACTCCCGCAATACTGTGGAGCAATGTGGACTTGCCTGAGCCCGAAGAGCCGATGATCGCCGTAAATTCACCCTTTTCCACCAAGAGTGATACATGGTCCAGTGCCGTCACCTGATTCTCGCCTTTGCCATACACTTTGCACAGGTCTTTTACCGTCAAAAATTCCATTTGGATCTCTCCTGTTCCGCATCCGCATACCTGTAATCATCTGATATGACTTTATGCACGAATGCTGTTTTTTATTTCCTCCATCATACTCCGTGCGGCTTACAATACGGTGACTTTTCGGTGACAATTCCGTCACATTACAGACATATTTCTATCCTGTTCAAACCATTTTAACTCTGGTATCCGGTTTTTCCAGACTTTCCGCCGTCAGCTTCGGAAACCGTACCGTAAAAACCGCCCCGCCCTCCGGATGATTCCCGGCGGTGATCATACCGCCCTGTCTTACGATAATTGTTTTTGAAAGCGCCAGCCCGATCCCGTATCCTGACGCCTTCTCCTTCTTTCCCCGGTAAAATCTGTCAAATATATGATGCGGTTCACCGGCCTCAAAACCTGCGCCGCTGTCATGAATCATCATCTCCGTATACAACAGGGTATCCCTGCAGCAGATTTCTATTCTTCCCCCATCGCCCGCACTTTCCATACAGTTTTTCAGAATATTTCGTACCGCCTCCGAAAGCCATCCGATGTCCCCGAAAATCTGTATATTCTCCGGTATATTTTTTATCAATGTGATACGATGCAGTTCCATCGGGATCAGAAGCGGCTGCAGGGCGCTTTCCATCAGCTTCTCCACCTGTATATCTTCCGTTTTAAAATCCACTATCCCCGCATCCAGCCTTGACAACTTTAAAAGGGACGTCAAAAGCCAGTCCACCTGTGAAAAAAGTTTCTCTCCTTCCCAAAGGAGCCGCCTTTGCTCCTTTTGATCTTCCGCATTTTCCAGCAGAGACAAAATCAGGCTCAGCGACGTCAACGGCGTCCGAAGCTGATGAGCGATATCCGCCAGAGAGTCCGCCAGATACTTCTTCTCCCGCCTCAGCGCATCATTCTGTTCCCGGATACGCTGCGTCATCTTTGTAATCTCGCTCTGCAAAATGGACAATTCCCCCTCTTCCTCCCGGCTGATCTCCATGCGCTCCCCATAGTGGAGCACAAGATCGATCTGTTCCGAAAGTTCGGCAATCCTTTGGTACCTGCCCCAGGTAAACCGAAAAAACAGTATGCCAAAAGCGGCGGCAAGGACCAAAACAAGGCCTCCCGCCGCCGGATCAATCCGAAAACCCATAATCATACTAAAAACAGTTATGATACAAAACCCATACATCAACCGCCTTATTTCTTTGTTCCGAAGCATCCTCTTTTCTCATCCTCCCCCGAGCCGATACCCCATTCCCCGGACCGTCACTATGATTTCCGGCTGCGCCGGATTCTCTTCGATTTTCTCCCGGAGACGCTTGATGTAAACCGTCAGCGTATTGTCATTGACAAACTCCCCCGCCGCATCCCACAGCTCATGAAGGAGCCTCTGCCTTGTGATGATACTCCCGGGACTGTTGACAAATACCAGCAGAAGCCGATATTCCAGGGCGGATAAATAAATCTCGGCGTCCCCTTTTTTGACGGTGCCGTTCGCCGTATCCACGGTAAGTCCGCCCCTCTCAAACACAGAAGATGCCGGCCCGCCTTTCCGCAGAGCCGCCCTGATGCGGGCGATCAGCTCTCTGGGACGGAAGGGCTTTACAATATAGTCATCCGCCCCCATATTGAGCCCTGTCACAACACTCGCCTCATCCCCCGATGCGGTGAGGAAAATAACCGGAATGTCCTGCGCCTCCCTGATCTCCGTACAGACCGCATAACCGTTTCCATCCGGCAGGGAGATATCCACCAGTGCCAGATCAAATTTCTCCGCCCATAGTTTCTCCGAAGCTTCCTTCTTTGTTTCCGCCCGGACCACCGAAAATCCCTCCGCCCTCAAAAGAAGCGATAGATTTTTAGCGATCTCCCCGTCATCTTCCACCAGAAATATCCGCATTCCGTTCTCCTTATCTTCCCATCCGCCCCGCTATATCAGGAACCATTGCTATGATACCAGCATCTTTTCGATCTCCACCACATACGGCACAATCACATCATAGAACTTCCTGCTCCATTCCGCCTGGAATTTTGCCATCCGAATCCAGTCCGTCTCCTCCGCCACATTCACATGATCAAGCTGACAGTATACCTTGGACGCCTTGCTCTCTTCATTCCGGTTCCAGCATAACGCTATCCCCAGGGCTTTTTCTATCTCTTCCCTCTTTTTATACAGCGCATCGAAAGCCATCTTGTTTTTCTCCTTCTCCGCTTTGCCCATCACAAGTTCCACCCGCGCGGAATCATAGTTTGCAACACAGCATATGTAACATCCTCCCACCCCAAAGAAACCGCAGGTCCAGTTATGTTTCGTGGGATTTACGTTTTTAAACGGTCCCTCCTCCCCACAGGCTTCCCTGATCTGTCCAAGAGCATAGCCCCAGTATTTTCTGCGGATCTCATTTCTCGCCTCGCCGGTGTCGGCATCTTCCTCCGCATTTTCGTCCCGCAGCCAGAAAATCAGATCTGCCGGATCTGCGCCGTACAGCTTAAAGAAACGTCTGAGCAGCGAAATTTTAAGCCCCGTCCCCGTATTCTTCTCCACATAGATATTTTCATCGATCTCCAGCGCCGCCCGCAGGTCCGCAGGTCTGTTGCTGACATGCTGGGAAATATCATTGCCGTCGGAGGGCGTATGTGCCAGCCTTGAGAGCACCGACTTATCTTCCGCATGTAATATTTTCAGCACACTTTCATACATACTGATCCAACTGTCCACCGGCTGTTCCATATTTTTATAACTGAATTTCAGAATCACCCTGCCGGTGAGCGTCACATCATCTTCAAGACTGTAGGCGTCAAGCTGCTTCTCCATCGGCCTGTAGGATGTGACAGGCTCCGCCCAGATCTCAAGGGCTCTCCCCGCGAGATAGGCGCTGCGCTCCTCCAGTTCCGCCAGCGTCCAGTTTTCCTTCTGCGCTATATAGGCGTTCATACGAATACCGCTATCCAGATAGCCGTTTTTCATGGTCTTTTTATCAGCAAAAGAGTTATTGCCGTATTTTGCATTGTAGGCGGTCAGGGTGAGATTCGCGATCCGGTGCAACCAGATCTCATGGATCTGTTCGTAATCGCTTCCCAGTTCTTTCATCCAGACCGGCGTTAAATGCTGGGGCATAATATGCTCAATGGAGTAATCTCCCTCATCACAGTGTCGGTAAATATCCTTGTCCTCAGCCGTCCCGTAATTTTCCAGCCGCTCCATCATATAAATCTTGTTTTTGCTGTTCATCAGATAAATCTGCCGCTCCGCAAACGCCTGGGCAAATTCTTCATCCTCCGGGAATCTGGCGCGCTCTTTTTTAGAGAGAATTGCATACTTGAACTTTTCCGCATACTCCTCCTCCGTGCCGTCATAGCGCATAATCTCCCTGTGCAGCAGCAAAAATATCTTGTTCAGTGCATTCGTGGGCAGATCGCAGATCGTTCTGCGGAACAGATAATTTTCCGTAAACAAAAAGATCTGCGTGACCTCCCCTATGGTCAGTTTCTCCTCCGAATACATGCGGAGCACTTCCAGGAAAAACGGTCTTGTGATCGTTGTCTCCAAACGGTTCAGACGGTAAATGCAGGCATTCAGCATCCTGTCTTTTGTGTCGGCGCCGAGCAGATAGCGATACCATTTCGCATAGTTCAGCAGACTCTCCAAAAGAGCCTGGGTTTCCAGCCTGTGGTCCTCCACATATTCTTTAAACGTAAAATAGACCTTGCTCTGGGAAGGAATCATCTGCTGTTTTACACTCAGGTAATCCCTCACAAAAGAGCTCACATCATACCCGGTACACTCTTCTATCCGGTTCCAGTATGTCTCATAATACTCATTCTGCTGCTTTGCGGGCAGCCCCATCAGAATAAAGTTGCGGATCTTGTCGCCCTCGCTCAGAGCCACACCGGTAGAATTAAGGCTCTCAAAGATAAGCTGCGGATTATCGTCCTGATTCAGCCGGATACTGATGATCTCCAGACGGCATATCGCGTCAAACAGCTCGTCTATCACAATCTCTTCCTTTTGAATCCTCTCATAAAAATACTGATAATTGATCGTCAGATTCGATTCCGGTATATATTCGGAATCGCCGCCAAACAGCCTTTCAAACGCCAGACGATCATTCTTCACCGGTTTTAACTTGATGCGGGTGTCCTTATCCTGCCACTTATCTATGAGATACTCTTCATAAATACGCTCGCTGAGCATGGCTTTTACCGGCACAATGATTTTCTGCTCCAGAAGATTATACATGGCAAGAAGAAGCAGTGACACCGTAGTCAGCCGCTGCTGTCCGTCTATCACAAGAAATTCATCGTTCGCGCCATCGGAATTATATACCGATACGATGCTGCCGAAGAAATGGCTCTTCCTCTTATTCCGCACCACCTTTACCAGATCATCATACAGTTGTTTGCAGTTTTCCGTTTTCCAGTCATAATTACGTTGATACACAGGAATCACAAAGCGCTTATTAGAGCCCTGCATATAGGCGACAAGTTTTTGTTCCGATCCTTTCATAATCCGTAACCCCTTTATACTGTTTTCCTCTTCTCACACCAGGCAAGAATATCCCCATACACCACATCCCTGTCCGTCTCATTCAATATCTCATGCCGGTCGTTTGCATACAGTTTGCAGTACAGATCCTGAATCCCCGCTTTCCGAAGCTGTTTTTCCACTCTCTTAACGCCTCTCCCGAGATCCCCCACCGGATCATTTTCACCGGACAACAAAACGATCGGCAAATCTTTCGGAATCCGGTTCATATATTTCATCTGATTATCAAAGGAAACCACTTTCATCACATTGTAAAAGCCGTTCAGTGTAAAATGGAAGGAACATCTCGGCTCCCCGTAATATTTCTCAATCCTGCTCACATCCTTTGTCAGCCAGTTGTTCTCCGGATCTTCACTGCCCATGCTGAACTTCCGGAAAGAACCGGAAAAGACCAGTTTTTCCATCAGCCTGCTCCGATGACGCCAGCCTTTTAACAGCGCAATGCACTCTGCCGTCCGCATCCCTGTTTTTAAAACAACATCCGGTACGCTGCCGGTTCCGACAATTATGGCACCCGAGAGTCCTTCACCATATCTGGTAATATATTTTCTTAACAAATAAGATCCCATACTGTGCCCCAGTATAAAATAGGGCAGGCCCGGATTTTCCCTCTGTGTTATCTTTCTCACTTTATGGATATCCGCGATCATATACTGCTCTCCACGCTCATCCGCAATATAGCCCCAGTCCTCCCTGCTTCTCACGGAATCGCCGTGTCCTAAATGGTCATGCCCCACCACCAGATAACCATGCTCCGTCATATATGCCGCAAACTCCTGATACCGCTCCACATACTCCGTCATACCGTGGCAAATCTGCAATACCGCCGTATATTCTCCCGATTCAGGCGTCCATGATACACCGTGAATCTTTGTCTTTTTGTCGCTGGATAAAAATGTGAAATATTCCTTTTTCGCCATAACCTTCCTAACTCCTTTTCTTTCCGATTATTTTTCCGCCGGCTCCGCCGTAACCGCTTTCCCTGTATAGGATTCCGCTTTTCCTGTTATTATATGCCAATCAGAGGCAGGGAACAAGTCGGCAATGTCATTTATTTCTCCCGACATCCTTCATTTTTCTTAAAGGAAACATATCCGAAATGATACTGTGCATTAGAAATAGTCTGTTTTAAATCCCTGCCCGTACTCGTGATCCGGAGCATACTCGCATTGATCTTTTTCTCCTCCCTGATATGGCTCAGTTTGATCCAGATCCTCGCTTTTTCGTTGTCATACGCCACGGGGTAAGCCCCCTCCTCAGGGCAACCCGCCGGCAGCTTTTCCGAAAAAACCTCCAGCACATCGGCTGAAAAGGCAATGTCATTATCATAATGTTCATTGTTGATTGCAAACAGAATCCGTACCTTTGTACCGCCTTCTATCTTCCTGTTGAAATATCGGATTCTCTCAGCGCTCATTCCATAAAACAACGACTGTGTGGAAAACCAGGTATATCCTCTTCCCTTTTCGTCCTCCATATACAGACGGATTGTCTCCTCCCCGTCAAGAGGATCGCCGTCCGCTGTCTGGGAGAGCCCAAGCTTCATAAAAATAAACTCTTCCTCCCTGTCTGCCGCTTCGGCGTCTCTGTCCGCAATCATGTTTTTTACGCTCTCCACATGCAGATATTTCTTTTTCAGTTCCAGATACAGTTCCTCATCCTTTGCCAGCATATACATCTCCAGCACATCGTTCAAAGCCGCCGTCTTCGTCAGCCCTTTCTTTGTCACAAACTCGTGGAACATATCCTGCACCGTGTCCGCTACCGTAATCGTCATATAATTCTGTCTTCCCATCTTGTCCTTCCTTTCCGCTTCCGCCCCCTTATTATTTGTACCATGTATCCGACAGAGCATCTCTGCTTCGTATTTAATGTACCATATATCCGATAGAGTATCAACTACTTTTTTTTTTAAAATATCGATTCTCCATAAACCAGATGCACGGAACGGAAAAAAATGATACTATAGACTCCAAAGGAGGCACGCCATGATCATACCAGCCGCAGAAAAAGACCTGTCCGACATCTTAAATATCTATGAATACGCCCGCGCTTTTATGAAACGATCCGGCAACCCGGGGCAGTGGACAAACGGCAATCCGGGGAGAGAGATTCTCCTTCGGGACATCAGAAAAAGCCGGCTCTATCTCTGTAAAGATGCCGGTATGATCTATGGCGTTTTTGCCTTTATCATCGGTGAGGATGCAACCTACGGCCATATCGAAAACGGCGCCTGGCTCTCCGACGCCCCCTACGGCACGATCCACAGAATCGCCGGAAACGGCACAAAAAAAGGGATTTTTGCAGAAGCAGTCTCCTACTGCGAAAGCAAAATCCCTCATTTGCGTATCGATACCCATCATGACAATCATATTATGCAGCACCTGATCACTAAACACGGTTTTCAAAAATGCGGCATCATCTACGTTTCCGATGGCTCCCCCAGAATTGCCTACGAAAAAATACCGTAAGAGCGACCAATGTCATTTCGTTAGCATTGCAGGTCCCCTTCTTTCACAAACACAAAATACCTCTCATCCGACAGCCCCGCCCGGTATCGGTATCCCATCGCGTCAAACTGCTTTACGCCTTCCATCTCCTTTACCATGTTCTCCGCAAGAAACCGCACCATCTCTCCCCTCGCCATCTTCGCAGGGGTACCTTTCTGTTTTCTTTTTCCGTCCCTCTCCTCCTCAAAGGAAACCGTGATAAAGCGGCAGGATAGCTCCGCATAAGGCTGAACGGCACAGGAATATTCCTTTGACGCCAGATTCAGAATAATCCCGTCCTCATTTCCCTCCATCAGCTCCCGATAAAGCTTATCGCCCCAGAACCCATACAGGTCCTTCTTATCTCCCACTGCCAGATGCGCCTGCATCTCCAGACGGTAGGGCACCACGCCGTCAAGGGGTTTCAGCACGCCGTAAAACCCGGATAAGATCCGCAGATGCTCTTGCGCATAGGCAAGCGCCTCTTCCGTAAACACCCCCGGCGCCATATACTGATACTGCAGCCCCTCATAGGACAGAAGCGCCGGCGTCAGGCATCTCTCAGGCTCCATCCGGGCAAACCGCTCATAATTCAGCTCCGCCAGTTTATCATTACACTTCCACAGCGCCTTCGCCTCCTCGAAGGAAAGCTTTCCGACCTCCTCCATCAACCTTTTTGTTTCCGCAAGAAAACAGGGCATTCCCCTTACCGCAAGGGAATCCCTGTCTGTCTTCATCTTTTTTGCCGGTGAAATGATAATCCTCATACCGGTTTTCTCCTTTATCTCACTTGTGGACACCGTATCTTACGGTTTCTTCTTAGTCCATATCCCGCATGCCTTCCGGCCTCACAGCTCGCCCAGCATCTGCTCCGGATTCTCCTCCGCCTTCACTTTGCCGAACGCCTTTTCAATCATGCCGTTCTCATCGATCAGATAGGTTGTCCGCACAACTCCCATGCTCTTTTTTCCGTAATTGATCTTTTCCTGCCAAACGTCATAGGCCTGAATACAGGAAAGCTCCGGATCGGAAAGCAGTGTAAACGGAAGGTTGTACTTTTCCTCAAACTTCTTATGGGAGGCAACGGAATCCCTGCTGACTCCGACCACCACCGCCCCTTTTTCCGTAAACTGCGGATAGAGCAGTCCGAAATTGCACGCCTGCTTCGTACAGCCCGGCGTATTGTCCTTCGGATAAAAGTAAAGAATCACCTTTTTTCCTTTATACTCTTCCAGCGTATGCATATCCCCGTTCTGGTCCGGCAGTGAAAACCCCGGCGCCTTTGTTCCGATTTCCAGCATATTTGATATACTCCTTTCTCAGCTTCTCTTCATTACCCTATCTATTTTTCCACCGGACAGCAAATATCATACCAATTTTAACCCCCGGCTTTTCATCAATATAAAAACAATACTTTTTCACACGCCGCGGTGCTCACAGCTTTTTCCAGACCACCGTCATCATTGTAACATAGCACGCCAGTCCGCCGATCACATTGGTCACAGGCTCCGCCGCCAGCACCCCCGTGATCCCCATATCCCACAGACGCGGCATGATCAAAATAAGCGGCACACCTAAAATCGCCTTGCGGAACAGAGAAAAAAACACCGCCTGTTTCGCCTTCCCCAGACTCACAAACACGGTCTGCCCGATATACTGGAACGCCATAAAGAAAAACAGGGCGAAATGCCAGCGCATGGAAACTGCCGCCACATCCAGAAGGGACTCCTCCTCATTGAAAAATCCGATGATAAACCGCGGAAACAACATCAAAACCGCCCAGATGCCAACCGCGTAGGACAGCGTCACCCGCCGCATAAAACGGATTCCTTCTTTCACCCGCCCGTTCTGCCCGGCGCCGTAATTAAAGCCGAGCACCGGCTGCGCCCCCTGGGTAAAGCCCTGTATGGGCATCTGCACAACCTCCCTCACGGAATAAATAATGGTCATCGCCCCCACATAGAGATCGCCCCCATAAAACTGCAGGGACGCGTTGCAGAATATCTGAACCAGAGAGTTTGTTACGGACATGGTAAAACCGGAGAGCCCCAGCCCTAAAATCCCCCGCACCGTTTCCTTCCGCAGCCCCATACCCGATACGTCGAGCCGCAAAATCGCCCTCCCGCCGCTCAAAAATCCAAGCACCCACACCGCGGACACAAACTGTGAAAGAATCGTCGCCAGGGCCGCCCCCCGCACGCCAAGCTCCAGCCCGAAGATAAACAGCGGATCCAGGATCAGATTGAGCAGAGCGCCGATCACCACCGTCAGCATACCGGTCTTCGCAAACCCCTGGGACTCGATAAAAGGATTCATGCCAAGCCCCAGCATCACAAACAGGTTTCCCGCCAGATAGACATCCATATAGGCGTTTGCATAAGGAATCGTCTCCTCACTGGCGCCGAAAAGATACAGCAGCGGCGTTTTCAAAAGATACCCGATGACCGTCAGCAAAATCCCGAACAGGATCAAAAGCGTCAGGGAATTTCCCATAATCCGCCGCGCCTTATCCTCATCCCCGCGCCCCCGCTCTATGGAACACAGCGGCGCACCGCCGCTCCCGCAGAGATTCGCAAAGGCATTGATAATCGTGACAATCGGAAACGCCACGCCCACCCCTGTCAGTGCAAGCCTGCCTGTCTCCGGCATATGCCCCAGATACATCCTGTCCACGATATTGTACAGAACATTGACAAGCTGCGCCAGCATCATCGGCAGAGAAAGCCTGATAATACCGCCGGCCACGGAACCCTTTGTAAAATCATGTCTGTCGGCTTTATTTTGCAGCTCCATAGATCCTCTTATCCCTGTCTTCCCACTTTCCCTGTTCCGGCCTCACCGCCTCCTCCTCCTCCATGCGTTCTATCCATACTTTGTCAATCCGCATTCGGCTCTCTTTGTATACCGGGCTTTACTTTCTTCCCATCTCCTTACAGAACTCCTCAAAGGACTGTTTTTTGTCAGGCTCCAACACCTTTCTGATCCTCTCGAGCAGATCCTCGGAGGAAAAGGGCTTCAATATGTAATCACAGATTCCCAGTTTAGCACTCTCCAACACGGAAGTTTTATCTTCCATACCGGTAAGCATAATCACCGGTATATCGCTCCGGTCCTTCATCGCCCGTATCTCCCGCAGCGTTTCGATACCGTCCTTTGTCGCCATCTGAATGTCCAGAAGGATCAGGTCCGGCTTCTCCTGATTCAGATATTTCAGTGCCCTTATCCCTGAATTGACTGTGACCACCTCATAATCCTTCCGCAAAGTATCCGCTATCCTTGTCAGAACGATCACCGTATCATCCACCGCTAAAATGCGCTTCCTGAGCTTTTTTTCCTCTTTTATGCCCAAGTCTCCAAGTTCACCGATTTCGCCGATTTCACCGAATTCCCCCATTCTCCTCTTCCTCCTTTTCCAGTATGTCGGAAAGCGCCCGCAGCAGCTCTTCCGCATTGTCATCCTCATATAATTTCAGTTGTTCCCGTATCCGCATCAGACGCTCTTCCACTTCCCCCGGCAGTTCATGAAGCAGCAGCTCTTCCACTCCTTCCGCGCACTCCGGCGAACGAAAATGTTCCAGATCATCCAGGGCCTTCGCCGTCCTCTCCCGCAGCTCCCCAGGCAAAAGAGAAGGCAGCTTCTCCCTTTCTTCCTCCGTCTTTCCCCGTTCTCTTAAAAAGGTTCCGATATTTGCCAGAAGGGTTTCATAAGTCCCCATCAGCAGAGAAAACTTTTCCGAGATAAACGCCTGATCGCCCTTCGCCGCAGCATTCTCCTGCTCCCGCGCCAGTGCAGAAACCTCCATGGCGCCGATTCCGGCGGAAGCGCTCTTTAAACCGTGCACCTCTATCTGATAACACTTTAAGTCCGTATCCACAAGTTCCCGCAGAAGGTTTGCCTTACGGGCGCCGTCCATATGGTAGAGTTCCAAAAGCTCCGCAAACCCCTTCTCATCGCCAGAATAATAGCGCATCACACTGTCCATATCTATCCCGTCAATCCGAAACGCCTCCGGATCGATGGCGGAAGCACTCTCTTCCTCCTGTTTTTCGTGCCGCCGCTCTATGGGTATCCACCGCAGCAGAAGCTGATGAAGTTCTTTTCGATCAAGAGGCTTTGCAATGAAATCCTGGAAACCGCACTTCAGAAAATGCTCCCGCATCCCCTCCATCGCATTGGCAGTCAGAGCGATCATCGCCGGCGCGGTCCCGTTCTCTCCGCAGTCGCTGCGGATGATCTGAGCCGCCTCTATGCCGTCCATACCGGGCATCATGTGATCCATAAAGATAATATCGTACCGCATGCCCCGCACCAACTCTATCGCCTCCGGTCCGCTCTCCGCCTCCGACAGCTCGAACCCGTAAGGATTTAAAAAGCCTCTTGCCACCTTGCGGTTGACCGCATTGTCATCCACAATGAGCACTTTGATATCGGGAGCCGTAAAGGCATCCGCAATCTCCCGCTCTGCCTGAGGATTTTCCGGCATCTCGGAAACCGGACGCGCATCTACGATTTTCTGGGGAATTGTCATGGTGACAACGGTTCCTTCGCCATAGGTACTCTCCACCCGGATAACGCCCTCCATCAGTTCCACCAGGTGTTTTACGATGGCAAGCCCCAGCCCCGTCCCTTCCACGCTTCTGTTCCGCTTTGAATCCACCTGCCTGAAATCCTCGAAGATCTTTTCCAGATCCTCCTTCCGGATACCGCAGCCGGTGTCTTCCACCCGGAAGGTAAGCAGCTCCTCGCCGCTCTCTCCCGGCTCCCCGGTGATATGAACGCGCACATAGCCTTCCTTCGTGAATTTAATGGCATTGCTGAGAATATTGATCAGAATCTGCTTGATCCGTACCTCATCACCGCTGTAGCGGCAGGGAATCCTTTCGTCACACTCATATTTCAGAATCAGCCCCCGCTGGGACGCCGCCATATCCATCATGCCCATGATCTCATCTATCACGGTCTTTATATAATATTCCGTATACACCAGTTCCATCTTGCCCGCTTCCACCTTGGACAGATCCAGAATATCATTGATGATGGCCAGCAGATTCTTCGCCGCAGACTGCACATCCCTGGCATGTTCATAAATGCCGTCGTCTTCGCACTCCTCCATAATGATATCGTTTAATCCGATAATCGCATTCATCGGGGTGCGGATCTCATGGGACATATTGGCGAGAAATTCACTTTTGGCGATACTCGCCTTCTCCGCCTGCCGCCGCACGCGCTTGATCTCCTCAATATATGCCTTCGTGTCGGTCATATCCAGCATCAGGATCACGCACCCCTGCTTTTTCCCGTTTTCGTCCATAATGGATTTGGTATGGCTCTCATAATCCCGCCCGTTGATTGTGAAACTCTGAGGCGTATCCTCATCGAATATCTCCTCCCGGAAATCCTCCAATACCCAGACGCTCTCCCCCAGCTTATGGGAACGCAGACTTGTAAAAATATTGGTAGCCGCCCTGTTATAGTTGACCAGCCGGTCATGGTCATCCAGCGCGATCACGCCGTCCCCCATACTCTCCAACACTTTCTCCGCCGCCATATGACGAAAATCATAGTTTCTGCGGCTCCACACCACAATGACCACCATCGCCATGGAGATCGTCAGCGTCACCGGCGTTAAATCAAATACTTTCACAAGTTTGCAGACATATGCCGCAAGCATGATTACGGGCAGGGTGGATATCCAGAGGATCGTCCAGTACTGACGATTAACCTGCTTATCCGAGCGCTCGCGGATCGCTCTTATCAATGTATATATGCAAAGAGTATAGGGAATGATAACGCGGCTGAACATAAAAATCATATACAGCGGTCCGTAGGTGATGCTGACATGATGAAAACCGTCCGCGTCCGCCACCCACTGAACCTCCCGGTAGAAAAGCCCGTACCAGTTAAAAAATACCGAAGGCAGGGCGAGAAAACTGATCGTTCCAAGAAATCTCAAAAATATTTTCGGCGGAGACATATAGCAGTAAATATAAATAAACCAGCAATAACACAAGGTCACAAAGGCGGAACCCACATTCTCCACGATGATCGCCGTCATGGCCGCCTCCAGTGTGGTCGCCGTCAGTTCCAGCATATACCCCACATTCTGTACAAGGCAGCTGCACATAATGATAATCAGAAGCTTCTGCTCTTTTGCCCCGTCTCCGATCAGCAGAAGCAGCAAAGCTAAAACGGTAAGGCATATGCCAAAACACTCCAATGCGATGACAAAGTTTACCATACTTATATCCAACCCTTTCCGCCTGCCTGCGGCTTTTCCCCGTCGGCATGATGATTTTTTCCACAGGCAATTCGCCAAATGCCACGCCTGCACGGACATTTGGCGAACACCACAAAATATTTGATATTAAAATTACAATAGTACAAATGAGGCGCCGTGTCAAGAAATAGCGTACCGCAGATTGAAATATAAGAACATATGTGCTAGAATAGTCCATGTTGGTAATGACAATAACCACTTTACTGCGGAAATATCACAAATAAAAGCATCACGACACTAAACAGAAACATCACAATTAAAAACATCACAAAAAAAGAAACGGAGATACCATCATGAAAAAACGAATTTACCTGCTGCGCGCATTATTACCTGTTCTGCTGCTGGCCGGCTGCGGCGGCAGCGGGGAAACGAATCAAAATACAAGTCCTTCCGAAACCGCCGTAGAAAGCGCCGCGGAAGATACTTCTTCTGACGATAAGGAAACGCTGACGGTGGCCATGGAACTTGCCTATCCGCCTTTTGAAATGCGGGATGCCGCGGGAGATCCTGCGGGTATCGCCCCCGATCTGATGAAAGCCTTCGGGGAATACGCGGGCTATGAGATCCGCATCGAAAATACCTCCTGGGACGGGCTGATCCCTTCCCTGCAGACCGGCGCCGCGGATATCGTGATCTCTTCCATGACCATCACCGAGGAACGGAAAGAACTGATTGATTTTTCCGATCCCTATGCCAACGCCCTTTTGGCAGTCCTCGCCGGCGCGGACTCGGATATCGCTTCGGTGGATGATCTGAATCAGACCGGGAAGGTCCTTGCCGTAAAATCCGGCTCCACGGGACATATGTATGCGGAAAAAAATCTTCCCGAAGCCGAACTTCTGGTATTGCCGGATGAGAGCGCCTGTGTGACGGAAGTGGCGCAGGGACGGGCGGACGGCTTTATCTACGACCAGCTCACCGTCTACCGCAACTGGCAGAATAATCAGGACACTACCTGCGCCATTTTTATCCCCTTCCAGGATGTGGAAAAATGGGGGATTGCCGTTCAGAAAGGCAATCAGGAACTGCTGGATCAGCTCAATGCGTTTCTTGCCGACTATCGGGATAAGGGCGGTTATGAGGAACTGACCGAAAAATATCTGGCAAAAGAGAAAGAGGCCTTTGATGAACTGGGATTTCAGTGGTTCTTTGATATGCAGGATCAGTGAGCGGGAACGTCAGGATAGGAACTAATATTATGAAGCGATTACAACAGTTGTTTTGGATATCCGGAAATAAAAAGATCAGCCCCGCCGCGGCGGTTTTGAATCTGGTGGTTGTCACTGCTTTGTGGGTGGCTCTGTTCTGGATTTCCCTGCGTGCCATTCAGGTAACGCTTGACTTCCGGTTTTTGGGAGAATTTCATATTCGTATCCGAAACGGTTTTCTTATGACTCTGGGGCTGAGCCTTGCCAGTCTGGCGCTGAGCCTGATCCTTGGTATGCTGAGTGCGGCGGGGCAGAGTTCACCGATTTTACCGATCCGTTATTTCTGCAGCATCTATGTAAAATTTATACGGGGAACGCCGCTGATCATGCAGATTTATCTGTTCTTTTATATCGTCGGCACGGCATGGGGCGTCAGCAGCCGGTTTCTTGCCGGTGTCCTGATCCTCTCGATCTTTGAGGGAGCCTATATCGCCGAGATCATCCGCGGCAGCCTGCTCTCCCTGGATCAGTCCCAGCTTGAGGCGGCGCGGGCGGTGGGCTTTACGAAAAAGCAGACCTGGCGTTTTGTGATCCTTCCCCAGATGGTCGCCCGCACGCTGCCTGCACTGACCGGGCAGTTTGCTTCCATTATCAAGGATTCCTCCCTGCTGTCCGTCATTGCGGTTATCGAACTGACACAGTCCATGCGGGAGATCAGCGCCGTGAACTTCCGGCTCTTTGAGTGCTACCTGTTTCTCGGTGTGCTCTATCTGTGTCTGACGCTGCCTATCTCCCTTGTCAGCGAGCGCCTCGAAAGAAGGTTTCAATATGAAAGTTGAATTTCGGAATTTATCCAAACAATATGAACCGGGACAGATCATCTTACATCCTATGGATTTTGCCGATGAAGTCCACACCCTGGCGGTCATCGGTCCCTCCGGCGGCGGCAAATCCACTCTGCTGCGCATTCTCGGCGGTCTGATCCCTCCCTCCACCGGAAAACTGTGGGTGGACTCCGAGGAAATCCGCCAGAGCGAAGCCGCTCTGCAGCAATACCGCAAAAAAATCGGTTTTGTCTTTCAGCAGGGAGGCTTATTTCGCCATATGAACGCCCGGGACAACATCGCGGTCCCCTTAGAACAGGTACACGGATATGGTCATGAAGAGGCCGAAGAACGCGCCATGGAACTCCTTGCGCGCTTCGGTTTAAAAGAGGACGCCGGGAAAAAACCTGCCGCCCTCTCCGGCGGACAGCAGCAGCGCGTGGCAATCGCCAGAGCCGTCGCCGCCCGTCCAAAACTTCTGCTTTTAGATGAGCCCACCAGCGCCCTTGATCCGGAATTTACTACCGAAGTACTGAATGTCATCCGGGAATTAAAAGAAGACGGGATGCGCTTTATCATCGTCACCCATGAAATGGGATTCGCCCGCCACGCCTGCGACAAGGCGGCGTTTCTCTGCGAAGGTTCCCTGATGGAATACGGGGAGAGTTCGCAGCTTTTCAGCTGCCCTGAAACAAAACAGCTCAAGCGGTTTTTAGGGAAGCTTTTGCAGTGGAATATTTCCTGAGGCAGCACCCTTTTGTTCTTTCACCATATACCTCCTCAAAACCCCCCTGAAGTACAGGCATATCGCAACGCCCAGCACTCCCAGGATAAACATCATCATCGCCGCTCCCGAACCTTTCCCCACGCCAAATAACGTCTGCAGCATTCCCCCTGCGGGAGCCGCCGCCATCATGGGTTCGCACAGTTCATCCACCAGAAGCCCTCCGAAAAAGAACCCCACGGGAATCGTAAAAAACTGCAGCGTATTTCTGCAGGAGTACACCCTTCCCTGCATATCCACCGGGATCGTTGTCCTGAGAATCACATCCAGATTCGTGCTCATCACCGGAACAAGCAGCCAGCCGATAAACTGCGCCGCGCACCACCAAAAAGGCGTCTCCGCAAATGCCAGCACAAAATTCTCCGTCCCCAGCGAGATCAGCATGGTAATATAGATCACCCGTATGCGGTTTTTTGGCGCGGGCAGCAAAGTGGCGATCAGGCTTCCGATCAGCATCGCGATCCCCGCACAGGAAGTCACAATGCCAAGCACCTTCTCTCCCCCGTTCTCCCTCGGCAGTACATACGCCGGAAGGGTTGCATCAAAGGCAGACGCCACCAGATTTACTCCCGCCAAAAACAGAATCAGCCAGAGAATCAGAGGGTTTTTCCTCAGGTACTCAATCCCTGCCTTTACCGCCTCTTTAAAAGGTTCCTTCTCGGATGTCACTTTTGAGACATCGGGAATTTTCACCCCGAAAAGCAGCGTACAAAACGCCACCGCAAAGGTCAGAAGGTCCGTGTAAATCACAGCCTCCAGTCCCGCAAAGGCAAACACCGCCGTGGCGAGCACCGGGTTTAAAATAGTGATCAGCGAATTGGACAAAGAGCGCATTCCGCCCGTCTTCTGATAATGCTCTTTGGGCGTAATCAGCGTCATTGCCACGTCACCCGCCGGCTGCTGCACCGTGTTCATCAGGCCGTTTAACGCATTTAACAGGTAGAGATGCACCGGCATCAGGCTCTCCGTTTTCAGCAGTATAAAAACCGCCACGGAACAGCATGCCGCCAGCGTATCGCAGACCAGCATGGTCTTTTTCTTATCCCACCGATCGCTCAGCGCCCCTGCAAAAATACTCAGCAGAACATAGGGCGCATAAGAGCAGATCGACAAAAGCGCCGTCTGCAGCGCGGAACCCGTCCTCTGGTAAAGCCACAGCGTCAGGGCAAAATTCGTCATCGTACTCCCAAGCTGAGAGAGCGACTGTGTGCTCCAGAGAATGAGAAATGTCTTCAGTTCCTTTATTGTATCTTTCATCTTTACTTTGCTCCTTTGATCTTATGTTATTGATATATTGCGGTTTGCAAATATTTGTGCAGGTATTGCCCGCACGGCTTTTTATATACAAAACAAAGTCGCAAAGTCCGAGGACTATTGCCGGTATCGGCTTATTCCTCCATGCATCGTCCTCAAACCCTGCATGGAGCTTTTGCAATCTCTAATTCCATAGCTTATAATTGTCCTGTCTTCATTTATAATTTATGTGCCTGCGTATATTCTGCTTTCAACTGTTATGTATGGCATTCTGCCCCTCCTTCAGCTTTTCATTTATTGTTTATTCCGCCCCGCTAAATGGGCAGTTATAGTTTTAAACTATATTGCAGAAGATGATAACTGTGTCCGTCTTTGCTGTCTGTTTTAGGCACGGAAGAAACCATTGTAAAACCTGATGACTTTGCCAGTCGAACAGAAGCCCTGTTTTCCTCTCTTGTTGAATAAATAAACTCTTTTGCTCCAAATTCTTCTTTGCAATACCGAATCAGGCCTTGAAGAATCTGTTTACCAAATCCTTTTCCCACATAATCCGGTCCCAGACATATCCCTGCTTCCTGACAGATATAAGGTTGGATTTTTTCTACCCCGGCAAAGCCAATCGCCTTACCGCTTGATTTTTCATAAACCACCCAGGTATCATGCTCTTTCTGAAATTCAATGGTTTTCATGATTCTTATTTTGGCGCTTTCTTCGCTCTCAGTAAGATTCCATGCCATATATTTTGCACTTTCCGGCCGTGACCAGACATTACAATACATTTCCTTCCAATCTGAAAACTTTGCTTTATCAAGAACCAGGCTCTCCGTTTCAATCATGTTGAAATATCCCTCCGGCTGCCCATTTGCTACCGTTTCTATTATACTGCAAAAGCTGCCTTTGTCTATCTTTATTTTTAACCCTCTTAACACCCCGTCCGTCTGCGGCAGCGATTTTTTGAGAGCCCAACGCCCACTGTATACGGTCAGTCTGCGGTTATCCATCCGTTTTCCTTCTGTCACTTTTCCAGGTGCCTTACGTAAGAATACACCGTAAGCCCCGCAAACAGCGGAATCTCGATCACATACGCCCCCAGCATCACATGGGGAAGCCATATCGCGATATCTCCGATATGCCAGAAATCAAAATCCACAGCGGCATAGAGCATACTTGTCTGCAGGCTGTTTCCTCCCGCCGGAAGAATACTGTAGATATAGCTGCCGATTTCGGCTGGCAGCAGCATATACACTATCACAGGCAAGATACAAAACAACAGCGCCATCGATACGGAAACTGCCGTATTGTTAAACTTTGATGACAGAAACAACGTAAAACTTACGGTCGCCAGCAGGCAAAGCAGTCCCGATGCGGCGAGGAACCACTGAAATTGTCCGATATCCATATTCGGCAGGTTCACAATCGAATACATCATCTGTATGGAAGTCTTTGTGCATTCCCAGCCCCAGAGGCTGTTTGACATCAAAATATAAATCAGTATGCAGAGCGAGAATGTCACGCCGCAGATCAAAAGCGCGGATGCAATCTTTGTAGCGGCAAATTTTACCTTTCCGTATTTTGTACAGCGCAGTATATCATCGGCCCCCGTCTGATAATCCGACGTAAACACGGGCGCCGCGATCACCGTGCAGAAAAGCAGGATCAAAAAGGCAAGCAATATCTGATAATCCATGGCATCCCTGCTGTATCCCGGGAAAAACCGATAGGGTTTCTCCACCCTGCCGTATCTCTCTATCGCCGCTTCCTGAGCCGCCGGATGATCCTTTTGTTCTATCTTCATCAAAGAAACCATGCGTTCCCCGCACACCTCATAATATCTGTCAACCTCAGCCGGATCGATCTCCATGATCGGTGGAGCCATCCCCGTCTCACGATCCGCAAAAGCTTCCCTGATGCCGTGCAATAATGGTATATAAGGCAGTATCTCCTCCTGATAGACGCCCTCCGGCAGATCGTAACTGTTTTCTACGCCGTATTTCGCCAGACATGCCTGATATTCTTCCATCGCCCGGCGCACCTTCTCCGGGGTGACATCACCCGCCGTATCCGCCTGCAGCTCCTTTTCATAGGCAATGGACTCCATGCCTTTCAGCTCTACCGTATTGCCCTCCTCATCTCTGTAACTGTTGTAGGAAAAAGTCGTGGGCAGCCACGCCATCACAAAAGAAAGCCCAAACGCCAAAGTAAGTAAAATAACCGTCGATCTGGTCCTGCCTACCCGTCTCATTTCCAGTCTCAATAAACGCATTTTATATCACCTCCCGATCCTTTCCCTGGGGAAACATCCACAAATACAAATCTTCCAGATGGGGCGCGGCTGGGCGTGAATCCCCCGTATAAGGCTGCTTTGAAAGATAACGGACCGTTATCTGCCCATCCTCTTCGTTTCTGATATTTACCACCTGCAGTCTCCGCTCATACTCCGGCAGGGCGTTCATGGGAATCCGCGCCGTCCACACCTTTCCGTGAACCAGCTTCACCAGTTCCTCCGTGGTTCCCTTCGCAAGCAGCTTTCCCTCCTTCATAACCGCATTCTGTGTGGCGATATATTCCACATCGGAAACGATATGAGTGGAGATCAGCACAATGCGGTCGTGGGCAAATTCCGAGAGCAGATTGCGGAAGCGCACTCTCTCCCCGGGATCAAGCCCGCTGGTAGGTTCATCCAGGATCAGAACCTCCGGCTCATTCAATAACGCCTGGGCTATCCCCACCCGGCGCTTCATCCCGCCGGACAGCTTCGCAATCTTCTTGTTTCTGACATGGGACAACGTCATCTGTTCCAGAAGCCCGTCTATTTTTCGTCTGGCTTCCTTCTTTGTCAGCCCTTTCAGCACCGACACATACTCCAGATAATCCTTCACCGTAAACTCCGGGTAAAATCCGAACTCCTGGGGCAGATAGCCAAACACATCCCGATAACTCTCCTTCAATTCCCGGATGGGAATCCCATCGTAAAAAACTTCTCCTCCATCGGGTTTCATAATGCCGGCGATCATCCGCATCAGCGTGGTCTTTCCCGCGCCGTTCGCCCCCAGCAGCCCCCATACGCCGGGGGTGATGCGCAGTGAAATGTCATCCACCGCCGTCATATCCTTAAATCGCTTTGTAATATGTTCCAGATATAGTTCCATTCCTGTTTCCTTTCTTTTTTACATCTCTCTGATCCGATTATGCCATCTGCCGCTCCGTATAGGGCGAGGCATGGACAATATATCGAAACTGCTGTGCGCAGAACCCCAAAAGCAGTATGCATATGCCAATCCATCCCGCGGAAAAAGACTGCTGAAGCCAAATCCCCCAATGATCGGGGAACAGAGCAAACAGGAGGAGTAAAAAAGAACACAGTCCCACACTGCCCCGCAGAAATGCCTTCGGTGTAAAATGCCCCAGCATAAACAGGCAGCTCCCGCACACCAGAAGGAAGGGCACGCAAAGGTATAACATGGCTCTGTCCGCTCCCAGGGACGTTTTCAGGATCGTTGCGGCGAAAATACAGCCCAGCATACAGATATCTCCGATCCCGATCACAATCAGCCTTGCCGTCAGCAGTTTTACCGACGAAAAACGGCTTGCCGCCTCTACCTCCTGCATCTGCCAGCGGACGGAGCGGTACAAAAGGGGCAGCGCCGTCATAAAAACAAGAACCGACAGGCAAAGCAGCTGCTTTGTCAGATAACAGGGCGTTATCACAACGCCAAATACATGAGATACGATAAAACTGACCGCCAGCAAAAAGATTCCCTGCATCCCCCAGATCTTCCAGCCGATAAACCTGATCTGCCCGGATAAGAAGGCCGTAAATGAAATGCGCACCCGACGCTGTCTTTTACACGCTTCCTCTCTGGCAAGCATAAGCGTACTTTCATAATGTTCCCCGTCCATCCCCGCCGGGCTTTGCAGTGCCTGCCTTAATTTCATCTCAACATCCTGCTCCCTCATGATATTCCTCCTTCCCCAAATTCCTTTTTTAATGTTTTCAAAGCCGAGCGCAGCCTGGACTGTACCGTCCGAAGGGGCATCCCGGTGACTTCTCCAATCTCCCTTATCGTCAGGTCCTGTCCGAACCTTAAAAGGACAATCTCCCGCTGTTCCTCCGATAATGTGTCCGTAAGCTGCCTTAAAACCATGTCCGACCGTACCTCCTCGAACCCGGACTCCACATACGGCGCATCCGTCTTTGTCTCCTCCAGGGATACCTCCCGGCATTTGTCCCTGCGCCGCATATCGGTACAGGTATTAGCCGCGATCCTGTACAGAAACGCCCTGAATTTTCCTCTGTGGGTGTACCTGTCAAAATAGCGTATCGCTTTCAAAAAGGTCTCCTGCGCCGCGTCTTCCGCAAGGCAGCGGTTCGGAGCGTGCCAGAGACAGTAGCGCAGAATTTCCGGATAGTACATCGCCGTCAGCTCGTCCACCGCACCCTTATCTCCCTGCTCCATTTTTTGTATCAGTTTATCTTCGCGCGTCAATATCATTCCTCCTGAGGGCGTCCCCTTATCAGTATATAACGAAACGGGGGGTTCAAAATGATTTAGGTCAGAAAAAAATAAGACCACAGTTTTTTTCACTGTCGTCTTATTCTGCGCTTCCCTCAGATACAAAATGCCGCATAAAGCGGAACAATTTTTTTTCCGTCCTCAAACCCGAAATTTTTAGTTGAAAGTTTGACCGCATAATCCGGCTTATAAGTCTCCATATAAATTTTTAAGCTTTTGGCTTTGGTATTATCCGCTGATTTTACCTCAACCGGTATCAGTTTTCCGTCCCGCTGAATGATAAAATCAATTTCCGCTCCGCGTTCGGATGTCCAGTAATATGTGCGATATCCGTTTATGGAAAGCTGCACATGTACATAGTTTTCAGCCATCCCGCCTTTAAAGTCATTTATTTCCTCCACCATATACAGGATATCGTCTGCCGCCAGATCTTTTTTGGCACAGAGCAATCCAAGGTCCGACACATAGACCTTAAAGGAATCGATATCACGATAATTCTCAAGGGGTTTTTTGATCTGTTCCGCTCTATAAACCTGTGATACGATGCCCGACAGACACAGCCACTCAATAGCATTCTCAAATTCCGAAGCACGCCCGCCCTTTTTGACCAGCTTATACTGAAAACGGGTATTCTTTCTGGAAAGCTGAACCGTAATATTATCGTACACAAGCCGTGTCTTTTTTATCTCATTTAAGTTATTATACTTGCTCATATCGCTCAGATAGCTTGTCAGAATGGCATCCTGTGTATGGCGGATCAAAATATAATCTTTTGTCTCCGCGAACAGCCTCACGCATTCCGGCATCCCGCCCACGATCAGATACTCACGGTAAAGCCGCATCGCCGCATCATGAAGCGCCCAGGGAAGCGGCGCATCGGCAGCAAAACACTTCTTTATCTGTTCTACAAGCGCTTCCTCTCCCATAGCGAGCATAAATTCCTCCATGTCCATCGGATAGAGCGTTTTCATATCCGCTTTGCCCACGGGAAAAGAAAATTTTGTCCTGTTCACCGCTACGCCGAGCAGACTGCCTGCCACAATAATATGATAATCCGGCGCGTCCTCACAAAAATATTTCAGTGCCGTCAGAGCCCTCTCACAAAGCTGCACCTCGTCAAACACAATCAATGTCTTTTCCCTGACGATCGTCTGCCCTGCAATATGGGACAGGATCGGAATCAGATAATCGGGGCTGATATCCTCCGCAAAAGTTTCATTCAGTCCGGGATTGGTCTCAAAATTAAAGTAGGCCACATTCTCATAATAAACTCGCCCGAACTCCAGAATGGAATAGGTTTTTCCCACCTGTCTTGCCCCCTGCAAAATAAGGGGCTTTCGGTGCCTGCTCTCCTTCCATGTTTCCAGATAACCCATAATCTTTCTGTACATAAAACTCCCCCCTTTCAAGCAATTTTAACTTAATGGCATCTCCCTTTCCATTGTAGATTACAGTATAATTCATATTCGTGTCAATTTCAATGTTTTCTATTTAATTTTCAACACCATATTACATGAATATTTTCACATTTTTTACACAAAAATACACATATTTTTTTCTTCCCCCCGCCGGAACATACGGCCACCGGATATCCCATAACAAAGAGTCCGGCAAGCCGGACTCTCGCGCCGGAGCGCGGCTGCATCAGCAGCCATATTCCTTTATCCTCGCGGAGCGTTTTTATTTCATAGGACGC
>JAAWOG010000093.1 GCA_022799355.1 Lachnospiraceae bacterium
ATCCATAAAGTCAATAAAGATAATATTGATATTTTCATAATGATTTTTCAGGTACTCAATATATGCCTGCATCAATTTTGACTTTCCCGAACGACGAATACCTGTAATGATTTTAATATCAGGAGTCTGGTTCAACTCAATTATCCTGTTCAGATACTTTGTTCTTGTTATTGTCTTCATATAATCGCCCACTTTCAAAAAACAAATTTTTTTATTTTTTTGAAACCACATTGCAATTCCTATTATACCAACACAAAACAGTATATACAAGAGACCGGTTTCAAAACAGTAAAATTTTTATTTATTTGAAAGTATCTGTTTCCATCAATATTTTTTTGCCCCAATATTGTATTACAATGAGCAACGCAATTGAATCTGTTGTTTTATAATTGTTTTAATACTTCTCCAATGTCCGCATTGATACATATCGATTGCTTTTCAATCTCCTTCGGACATCCCGCCTCGCCATCGTTGATACAAACATACACCGCCCCCGGATTCTCCGCCGTCATTTTCCAAAACGGATATTTAATAATTCCCGGCGTATTGCCGCCGACACCTAATTCCAGATATACAATATTCAGATCCCTATGACAACTTACAAAGGATTGATACCTGCCTGCTGCCATATGCCAGCCGTTATCTTCAACAAAGGTATTATCCGCCCGCAAATTCATTGACATGGGCGCGCCGCAAACCGGACAATATGGAACCAGCTCCGAGGGAATACGCATATTTTCCTGATCGGCAGCCATTTTTTTAATTATGGGTTCGTTATCATAAGTTTTATTATGACAAGGCTTTGAACACTGCCACAACCCATAATCGCCCTGCGTATAAAACAGCCTGTGCTTATCAAAACCCGCCTTTTGGAAACAGTGGTCTACATTTGTTGTTAAAACAAAATAGTCTTTGTCCTGTACCAGATTGTATAAATCGTTATAAACGGATTTCGGCGCACTTTTGTAACGGTTGATAAAAATGTAACGGCTCCAGTATGCCCAATATTCTTCTAATGTTTTATAAGGATAAAAACCTGCCGAATACATATCCTTAAAATGATATTTCGCTATGAAATCCGGGAAGTACTCTTCAAACCGCTTCCCGGAATACGTAAATCCGGCAGAAGCGGAAAGCCCCGCCCCTGCTCCGATTACAACAGCGTCAGCATTTTCGATTTTCTTTTTTACTTTTTCTATGGAACACCTTACCAGCGTATTATCCCAATAACTGTCTGTAGATTTCGTAGTCGCAATCTTTGAAAACATTAAAAATCACCTCCATACCACCCGGATTCTTTTTCTGATAATCTTTTATCGTCTGAATCGCTATTTGGGCGGCAGCTTCGTTAGGAAAATGAAACTCCCCGGTAGAAATACAGCAAAACGCAATGCTCTTTAACCGATATGCCGCCGCAAGTTCCAGACAGGAACGATAACAATCTGATAACAGGTTGCAATCTCTCTGCGTAACTTCACCATAGATAATCGGACCGACCGTATGGAGAACGTAACGGCTGGGAAGATGATAGGCTTTTGTTATCTTGGCTCTTCCCGCAGGCTCTTCCGTTTTCTGTTTTTCCATGATACGGGAACATTCTAAACGGAGTTCTATGCCTGCGGCAGAATGAATGGCGTTATCAATACACCCATGACAGGGGACAAAGCAGCCCAGCATACCACTATTGGCAGCATTCACAATTGCATCTACGGACAACCGTGTTATATCGCCCTGCCATAAGTAGATTCCGGATTTCACGAAAGGAATATCTGCTAACGTGATAACGCCTTTCTTTGTCTTTTCCTCTTGCAGATATTCTCCCTGTATGTCCAAAAAATCCTTTGTAGCCGGTTTGGGCGGACGAATATTCATAAGGGAGCGTAACAGCCGCTTCCTCGCGTTTTCCTCCACGGGAATATGGAATGATTCTAACCCGTTATTTTCATTTATGAGATATTCTATCAGAAAAGTAAGCCTTTCCGCCTGTGTCATAGAGTCCTCCTTTCCACTGCCTGTAAACAACAGAGAGCTTTCTACATTTGACCGGTTGATGATCCCCCTGCCTATTTCGCTGCAACTGAAATCCTCTGCCGAATATGGTTTCCATTTAGCGCTTCATCCACCATGGCAACCGCATAGTCGGCATAACTGATTACGCTTTCTCCCTTATCATTCCATATCAATGTTTCCGGGCGATTAACTTTCCCTCTTTACCATTTGCACAAATAACTGCGATTTTCATAGTTTCGTTCCTCCTGCTTTCTTTTTCATTTGCAGGCGGCTTGTTTTTTCCCGCCTGTAAGATTATACTATATCCGTAGGGAGAAAACGTAAAGTAAGCACTTTATTGTGCCATAGTTACCCAAAAGAAACTATTGTGAGGAAATGAGGGATTTTGATGGAAAAAAATTTACCTGCCTGTCCGGTAGAAACCACTTTAATGCTGATCAGCGACCGCTGGAAAGTTCTGATTATCCGTGACCTGTTAGAAGGCACAAAGCGTTTTGGAGAATTAAAAAAATCCGTAGGAAACATTTCGCAGAAAGTACTGACCGCCAATTTGCGCTCCATGGAACATAGTGGGTTACTTACCCGAAAAGTATATCCGGAGGTGCCGCCGCGTGTAGAATATACGCTAACCCAAACGGGATACAGCCTGAAACCTGTTTTAGATGCTATGGTAGAATGGGGAACGGAATATAAAAAGAAAAATCCATCTGCATGACGCCTTCAACTCCCCCGGAAAAGGAGATTTGTACATATGATCAAACTGCTATTGCCGCTGTCTGTCTCCGATATGTTTTTTCCGCCGTTTTGCCACTGACAGATACAGCAAAAGCCAGATCACACAGTGTGCCATAAGAATAAGCATATCTTTTTCCATCACCGGCGCAGTACCCTTTGACGCGGCATTACCTGCCAGATTCATAATTCCCTCAAAAGCCGCAGTGGACGGAACCAAATAACAAAGTATTGAAATAAAGCCGTGTGTCCCCAACAGAAAGTTCAATAACGGCACCGCGATAAATACCATCATGACAATTTTAATACAGGCGACACCGGTCATAAAGCTTTCGGCAAATCCGCCGATAAATAAACCAATAAGCGCGGCTATAAACGCTGACATTATAATCAATACCAACAAAAGAACCATGCCCCCAGGCGGCAGCCGAAAACATATGCAGGCCGTAAAAACAGCGGACAGACATCCGCAGACAAAACCAACGGATATTTTCTGAGCAACATACCGGCTCTGTGTCAAAGGCAATATCCGATTGACCAGATCAATTCCGCTTTCCTTCTCTGATATCATATTCACGGCGTTAAAAGTACACCCCATAAACATGGCAACAAGCAACGTCATCGCAATAAATATGTTTTGAAACCCTGCCATCACATCGGCACGTTCTAAAATCGTAACTTTTACCGGCTCCGCTGTTTCCCGTCCTCCGTACAGCGCGGGAAGTGTATCTGCCGTCTGACGAAAGATATCCAGTTCATCACCGGAAATCATTGTTTGAATATCATCCCCGTCCGCCTCCACACCAATGAAATTTGTAGATGGCTCAATAACCGCGGCGGCTAATTCTTCCCTTGTCTTATATGCGGTTACGGAACCATACCGCTCCAGCCACGAAATCGTCCCGGCGGACAAATCATTTTCCAATACGCCAAAATGAAACTCTCCCACCGAAGAAAGATCAATTGTCCCAAAAAAGTGCAACACCAACGCAGCGATAACCGGCAGGACAAAAGACATGATACAAAATTTATCTTTCCCCACACTTTTGATCTGATAAATCAAGCCCCTCATAATCAGCCCTCCTTCCCCATCTCCTTACAAAATAAACGCTGAACAGCCACAAATAAAACAGCAATTCCAAAAACGGAACAAACATAATAAATGGGATTTGTGACGGGCGTTCCAAAATAAGCATTTTTCAGCCCCATATAGACCTGATAAAACGGATGCCAGTCTATCCATGCCATTTTTACGGAGGTATTTGCTGACAGAAATACGGGCGCAGTCACAAAAACAGCAATCACCAGATAGACAAGAGAAAACTGTTTCAAATCATGCATCAGCATGGTACACCCAAATCCCGCCAATGCCATAATAAGTGACAAAATAGCGGTCTGCACCAAGACGGCAGGCAAAATGCGGATCGTATCAGGAAATCCTACATTGCATACCGTCATCAATACCGCAAAAACCAAATCGGATAACAGAAAGACAGCTATTTTCGACAGAACAAACAAACTTTTTTGAAAAGGCAGTACCCCATGGACACGGATCACTCCCATCTGTTTTTCCTGAAACAGCACCGAAGCAATCCCTAAAAAACCAACGGCAGTGATTTCAATAAACAGCAGTTCACAGGACATTTCTTTTTGTTGTTTTAGTTCCCTTGTATTTGTGCCTATCGTTTTTGCGGCGTATCCGGTATCGGCGCGAAGAAGTGACAACGCATAGTCCGCCCTGTGATGATCCACTTTTTCACTGCCAAAATAGAACACGACATTGGGTGTTCCGGAGCTGGCATCTATACCCACACCGCCTGTGTCAGCGGCAAGAGCGTCATACAACTCTTCCAATGAAGCAACAACGTAAATCCGTTCGGACGCCTCCCGCTGCGTCCCCTGCGGATCATACAGATACACATGATACAGTTCGTCATTCATAAAATTGATGTAACCAAAGTGAATAAATACCGTATAAAGAAGCAGTGAACCGAAAGCAATCAGAAAAAACTTCCCGGCTGCCATCACCCGGCAGTCCTTTTTAAATAAGAAGCAGAAGTGCCTTAAGCCTGGCCGCTTCTCTCCGCTGTTTTCCGTCAAACGACAATTTATGCAGACATGATTGCTGCTTCCCCCGTTATGATTCCACATCAGGCCAGCCCCCTTCCCGTATACCGGATAAACACATCCTCCAAAGTCGGCTCTTCCGAATGGATGCTGATGATTTCATCATACGGAAAAGGAATGCCTGCCTCAAGCTCCCGGGTTTCGATTGATTTTTCCTCCCGGCTGCCCTGATACAAGTAATCAATCCTGATACGATGGTTACCGTTTTGCTCTTTCAACCGTTTCGGAGTGTCCAGTGCTGCGATAGTTCCGTCTGTTATAAAAGCCACCCTGTCACAGAGCAAATCCGCATCCGACATATTGTGCGTGGTTAAAAATACCGTAGTTCCTTTTTCGCGTTCTTCTTCAATTATCTTACGGAACAGAACGGCGCCGGAAGGATCAAGCCCGCTTGTCGGCTCGTCCAGAAATAGCAGTTTCGGGCTGCTGATCAGCGCCCTTGCCATACTGACTCGCTGCCGCATACCTTTTGAATAGGAAGAAACAGGCTTTTGAAGAAAGTCGGGCTTAAATTCCAATTTTTCTAATACTTCCCCAATATCCCGTAACTGTCCTGCCGGATAGAAAGAAGAAAAATATTTAAGGTTGTCAACGGCGCTTAAATTTGTATACAAATAGGGAAACTCAAACAAAACACCTATCTTCCTGAAAAATTCCTGCTCGTGTGCTGCGGAGATATCCTGTCCAAACACTGATACCTTACCGCCATGCCCTTTCAAAATCCCGGTCAGTATCTTTTGTGTCGTTGATTTTCCGGAGCCGTTCGGCCCCAAAAATCCAAAGATTTCCCCATCCTCCACAGTAAAGTTTAATCCATGCAGCACCTGTTTGTCTTTTCCGTAGGAAAAAGTCAGGTTCTTCACTTCCATCATTCCTCATCCCCCCACTTTCCCCCGCCGCCATCTTTCCGCTCCTGCAGGCGCTTATTCCACCATTTCATAAATTTTATCTTGAAAGGGATGGAAATGACCAGCACCGCCGCCATTATCAGCCACCAATACCATCGGATTCCCAACAACATACGCTATTCCTCCTTATCAGTTATTGCTGTCATGATAAAAAAACGAGGTGAAATAGAAGTGTGGTCTCTGTGAAATAGAAGTGAAAAACTTATGATATAATGAGCGTTAGCAAAGCGAGCGGCGAATGGCGATCATGAATCGAAGATTCATGATATAACAGGAACGGAGAAGAAAAACCTGACGCCATCCGGCAGATTTTCCGCTCCGTATTCCACATTTTGCATGGATAAAATCTGTGCGACAATGGCAAGGCCTAACCCGGAGCCACCGTACTTCGCATTCTTATCACGATAAAACTTTTCCCAGATTTTAGGCAGCTTTTCCGGCGGTATGGACGCCCCCTGATTATAAATCGAGAAATGAAGCATATTGTCCTGTCTAACCAATGATAATCCTATTATGCCTTTTGGCGATACATTCTTTTTCGCGTTGATCATCAGATTGTCCAGAACCTGTTCCATACGCTGTCTGTCCATATAAACAAAAACTTTGTCCTCCGGAAGTTCGTACCGTAATTCAAAATCGGTTTCCGGTATATCTATCAAAAGCCGCCCTGCTGCCGTTTCCACAAATTCTATGAAATCAAACCGCTCCGGCACCAACGATGCGGCACCGTTTTCCAATGCGGACAGATCCAGCAATGTTTCAATCAGCATACCCATTCTTTCCGTTTCGGAAATGATGATTCCGGAATATTTCCGTATCTTCCCTGCCTCCGTTTCATCCTGTATTCCCTCCGCATAGGCGCGGATCACTCCTATAGGCGTTTTCATCTCATGGGAAAGGCGGTCTGTTAATTCCTTTCTTTCCTCAATCAGTTTTCTCTCCTGCCGTACCTCTTTTTCCAGCCGGATATTTGCCTCCTCCAGTTTTTCAAGGGTATCCTGCAAATTTTCGGACATTTTATTGAGATTGTCCGCAAGCTCTCCAAATTCGTCCTTTGATGTGATTATGCAGGGGCGGGAAAAGTCCAGTCTTGCCGCCCTGTGCGCCATCTCACAGATTTTACCGATTGGGGCGGAAATAAATCGTCCCAATAAATAATCCATCATAACGATCAGCAAAATAACAAAGGCTACCCATAGCAAAAAGGAAATATCCTCTTCCAAAGGTAATCGTGTGGAAATAAGGTATGACACCATCAAAGCGATACCTGCCGCCTTTAAAATCATGATTATTTTTTTTCGTACCGTGCGGAGGGAAAATTGTTCTTTCATCTCGCCACCTCAAATTTATAGCCGGAACGGATCAGCGTTACAATGGATTTTCCCTCGCTGCCCAGTTTCTGCCGCAAGGTTTTAATATGTGTGTCCACCGTTCGTGTATTCCCCTCAAAGTCATATCCCCAAATACGGTTAAGCAGTTGTTCCCGCGAAAAAATCTGTTCGGGATTGGACATAAAAAAATACAGCAGCTCATATTCTTTATGCGTCAGCATAATTTCCATACCGTCCAGATACACTTTATGGGCGGCAGGGCTTATCATAATTTTCCCCGCACTGATCACCTTTTTCAGCATGCCGCCTTCCGAATCTGCGGAAGTTATGGAAGCACGGCGCAGCAAGGCGTTTGCCTTTGCAAGCAGTATTTTCGGGCTGAACGGTTTTGTCATATAGTCATCGGCGCCATATTCATAGCCTTTCAATTTATCTTCCTCATCGCTTTTGGCGGTCAGCATGATAATGGGCAGACTGCTCATTTCCCTTGCCACTTTGCATACGGAAAAGCCGTCAAGATGCGGTATCATAATATCCAGCACCATCAAATCCATAGGATGATTTTTCAATAGCATCAGGGCATCCACACCATCATCCGCAGTAAAGCAGGTATGCCCGCCTCTGCGCATATATTCACAGATAATATCCTGCATATTCTTTTCGTCTTCCACAATTAAAATGTCAGCCATAAAATATACCCCGTTTTCCCAAACAGTATATCTCATTTTCGTAATAGTATCAATTAAAACGAAATAATTCTCTTATTCCGCCATATTAGAAGCCTCCTCTCCATCCTCAAAACCAAGCCCTTCTAACCATTCGTTAGCAAGCAGTCATTCCAAACAACAAGCAAAAAAGACAAAAGCATTGTAATCCGTTTTTTCATTTTGCAACCGCCTTTCGCCTATGAATCTTCTTTAACAACTTTGACAGATAATGGGATACAAAAATGCAAAGCCCTATCAAAGCAAAATAATCGCCACCCATTTTATTGTCAGCAATTTAGCTTTCAAAGCACCACCCACTTTCTTCATTTCAAGGCAGCATAGACAGCTTTGTCCACCGGCTCCAACCACTCGCTGCCCGTATTTTCTCCGGGAACTTCCACGGCAAGATGTGTAAACCAGCTATCCTTTGCTGCGCCATGCCAATGCTTGACACCGGCGGGAATCGTCACGACATCTCCGGGGAATAGTTCCCTCGCCTCCCTGCCCCATTCCTGATACCAACCCCGTCCATTCGTACAGAGCAGAATCTGTCCGCCGCCTTTATCTGCCTTATGGATATGCCAATTATTGCGGCATCCGGGTTCAAAAGTGACATTGCCAATCGGCACGCCTTCCGTAGTAAGCATATTCAGAAAACTCTGTCCCACGAAATATGACGCAAAAGCGTTGTTGGGGCCGCCCATAGGAAAAAGTGTTTTCTTTCCGGTGTCAACTGCCTTGTTAATACAGTTAATCGCATTCAAACTTCTCGGATAACCAATATAAGGCAAACACTGGGAAACCACCCGGATCAAAAACTCCTTATCGTTTCCTAAATTCATGTTGCCCGTTGCATGGGCGATAAGCTGCGGTTCGCACCCTCCCTGAGCAGCTAAAAAGCAGAACGTAATCATTTCCCTTTGTGCCAGGTCAAGTCCTGTCCGGGTATAGTAATCCCCAAAACAATTTGCTGCCAGCCAACGGTTGATATGTCCGGCCTTCCATGCTTCTTTCATGTGCTCTCCAAAAATATCCACCTGTGCCCGTATCCCTTTTTCAAGACGGTTTTCCGGTGTTGTCGTGCATTGCCCCTCTAAAGGTAATTTTATACCACGGCTTTCCAAAATAGAATTTGACGCCTTCAAGTATGGGAGAACGCGCCCGATTCCAAGATAATCTACCGCCTGATACACAATCTCTTTTACTGCAATCGGCGCGAAGCCGGCATCCAACGCCCTGGACAATACAAGGCGATATTCTTCCATTCCCTGGCAGCCAATCAGAGTTGCCAGAATCGCCATATACCGTGTCTTGTCATCGAGTTGCTGTCCTTCCTCATTCGTAACTTCATCAAAAGCAAAATGTTCAAAACGCTCCATAAATTCCGGATCTGTTACATGCAAATTCATTAAGATTCCTCCATTCAGATTTTCTGGTTTCCGGTAGACCATACATGACTCTCTTTCGCAGAAGCCTGCGTATTCTGTGCCATAACGCCCACCAGATTATGCGGAACATAAGGTTCCTCTAAATAAAAAATTTCCTCTGCCGATAATGTCAGCTCCGCTGCTTTTGCAGCCCCTTCCATATGCCGGAGCTTTGTTGCGCCAACCACAGGTGAAGTCACCTTTGTCAAAAGCCATGCAAGGGAAATTCCTGTCATGGAAACGCCTTTTTGCCCGGCCAGTTTGGCTACTCTGTCAATAATTACGCCATCCTGCCCCGCAGTTGCACCATATTTCATCTTTGCATAGCTGTCCTCCTGCATACGCTTTGAAGTTTCACCGGGATGTTTCGCAAGCCTGCCGCCTGCCAATGCGCTATATGGCGTCATCGCAATATCATCCTCCGCGCACAGTTTTGCCATTTCCCGTTCTTCCTCCCGGAAAATCAGGTTATAATGTCCCTGTACCGATACGAACTTTGCAAAACCCTCCCTTTCTGCCAGTGCGTTTGCCTTTGCAAGCTGGTAAGCATAACAGTTAGAAATACCAATATAGCGTGCCTTTCCAGCCTTCACCACATTGTTTAAGCCTTCCATAATATCATAAAGCGGCGTTTCGTAATCCCACATGTGGCAGATGTATAGATCTACATAGTCCATACCAAGATTAGCGAGGCTTTTGTCTATCATCCGCGCAATATGCTGCTGCCCGGTTACGCCCTCCTTGATTTCTTCCTGTGTACGGGGAAGGAATTTTGTCGCAACCACAACATCCTCCCGCTTTGCACAATCCCAAAGCGCCCGGCCAAGATACTGCTCGCTGGTTCCACTCTGGTAAGCGATTGCCGTATCAAAGAAGTTCACGCCCAATTCCAGTCCCCGGCGAATGATCTGACAGGAGTGTTCCTCGTCAACCGTCCATGTATGCTGCCCGTTTCCTGCTTCGCCAAATCCCATACATCCCATACAAATACGGGATACGGTCAGATCAGATATTCCAAGTTTTGTATATTCCATCATGCCGCCTCCTATTCTGCAAGCCCATTCAGCCAATCTGTTACCGCACTGGCAGGTTCTGCCGCCTGCGAACTGCCTAAAGAAAGTCCGTCTAATACCTCTGCATCCGGTTCCATGCTTTTAATCGTACTGATTGTATCGGAAAATCCACTGCCGCCACTTGTGACAAAAGGAATAATTGTTTTCCCCCGTTGTTTCTGCCTGACGCTTGAATTTTGTGTCTAAGATAATCCAATCGCTCCAGTTGCATTTCTTTGAAATGAATTTCGTCAAGAGCTGTACTGCGTTTTTTATTCAACATTTCAAGCCGCTGCGCCTCGGTATTTCCATCTTTCAACAGCAGACGCATATAATGTTCAACCTCATTGTTGCTAAACCCAATATCATGCAGCGTCATAATCATACTCAACCGTTCCATATCCTGATCGTCATATTGCCATGCCCCCATGACCTTTTTGACAGCATTACACAATCCCCAGCCTTCATATTCCCTGAGAATATCAAGTGGAATATTATAGCGGGTACTCGCCTCATCAATCGTCATGATACTTGATGCCGAGATCAAAGCATAAAGCTGTTCCAACTCCACCCCTTACCATTGCCGCCGCATTGATAATAAGATTATATGTTGCGGAAATATGGAGCCGCTCATAATATTCTCCAAACCAACCGGACAGTTCATTTTTCACCAGCTCGCGCTTCACCATCAATAAGGGAACATCTGCCAGATCTTCCGGGCGAATATACTTTTTCAATGCTAATTCCGAATCCCTGCGTGTAAGGATTCCCCACTGTTCTTTATGCGGCATACGTGCAAATTCGTATTTACTAATATCAACAGGCTCTACCAGAAGCCCCATATCCAATATACCCTTTTCTATGCGTTCTTTAATATCATCTGCAATCGCACTGTGAATACTGAATTGCACGAGGGGATATTTCTGTCGGAAATTCCTGATCTGTTCTGAGAGAAACATCATACTTTTGGTTTCTCCACACCCAATAGCAACCTCGCCCGACAGCATATCATCTTTGTGTGAAAGTTCCTGCACAGTCTTATCTGACAGAGAAACCATTTCCTGCGCCCGACGCTTTAACAGCATCCCATCCTCGGTCAGAATAATACTGTGTTTGCTTCTGTGAAATAATTTAACTCCTAATTCTTCTTCCAGTTGTATAAGCTGCCGGGACAGTGTGGGCTGTGTAATATGTAAAAGAGCCGCTGCTTTTGTAATGTTTTCCTCCCTGGCGACCATCAGAAAATACTTCAAAACT
>JAAWOG010000094.1 GCA_022799355.1 Lachnospiraceae bacterium
GAACATAAAATGCTTAAGGAGCCCGTTAAAAAGCGTCGGCACTTAACGAGGTTCCTTACGAGTTTAGTGTCCGCTACGCTGTTTCACAGGCTCTTGAAAGACAGAGCCAGCGGGAGCGTGGCGATGGAGCATTTTATGTTCCTCACGGCGTCCGGCAATGTTAACTAAAAGACGGCGATACAAGCACGCCGTCTTTTTTATGCATCAGTTATCTTCCCGATATTCCTTTGCCGCTTCTTCCGCCTCCGGAAACTGATCCACCGCAACGGGACCGAAGGTACTGGTTCGATAAATCACCCCGTTTTCCTCGAAGGGTTGGAAATAAGTATAGGTGGAAGTCGTGTTGATCCTGTTATAGACGCCCTGCATCACAACTTCGGGGCCGCTGCCGTCGATGTTCATCCGCATCAGAGCGGGGGTATCGGTGCCGGCGGTCTGATAGAAGATCACATTGTCATAAATATTGTAAAAATCCAGGCGCTCATTGGTCAGCGCCATGAGTTCTCCATTGGAAAAGTCATAGCGGAACAGCCGGTAATCATAGTCTACGTTCATGAAATAGACATAATGATCGATGATGGTGGGATAACTTGTATTGCCGTCCCAGAGAATGGTGTCGGTATCCGTTTCCGTGTCCCAGACATGGAGATAATGGTCATCCACAACACCGCTGTAATAAATTTTTCCGCCAACAACGCAGGCAGTTTCCACAATATCCGTACTGAGTTCGATTTCCTCATCGGAACCGGCGGCAGGAATCTTGTGGAAAGTGCTGAAATCGGTATTGTCATAGTGCTGGCAGTATATCTCATCACCCACAAGCACCATCATGGTAGCCATATCCTTGTCAAGACAGGAACTTTCCTTGCCGTTTAATTTGGCGCGGTAGATGCCGGTCATGGAACGGATGTAGCCGAGTCCCGAGCCGCCCGAACTGCTCTGCAGATAATAAAACAGGTAATTTCCTCCGGCATTGATATAGGAAACACCGGAGTTGATCAGCTTTTTCATTTCGCTGCAGTCCGGGTTCATCACATACAGGGCATCTCCGTCATAGGGGTTGGAAAAATATACTTTTCCGTCATATTCACAAAAGCGTCCCTCTCCGCGCAGATTTCCGGCGGTATTGCCGATGGTATCTTTCGGGATGGGGGAGATGATCGTGCTTCTGTTTTCAAGGTATAATCCCAAAAGGAGAAGCAGGATCAGAATAACGGGAATGATGAACAAAAGGGGCTTATAATTTTTCTTTTTCATGGCAGTACCTCCCATGGATTTGTTTCTTTTATCTGTCAACGTCATTATAATCCATTTTTGCCGGAAATACAATTCAAAAAGAGAAACGGCAGATCCGGGCGTAACGGTTCAGCATATAAAAATGTGTGATGAGAAAATAGAATCCGCCCTTTCACCGTAGGTGAACTTAAAATAGGGCGGAACATCGCCTCTTGCTATCGGGAAATAAATATAATAAAATAAGAACAATGAAATAAACCAATGTCATTTCGTTGACATTGTCGGACGCCGGGAGTGACATAAAATACTCCGTCGCCACGCTCTTGCTCGGAAAAAAGCGTAGCGGACACTAAGCGCATGAGAAATTTTCCATGAAAATCCCTCATTTGCTAAGTGCCGACGCTTTTTAACGGGCTCCTTGAGCATTTTATGTCCCTCCCGGTCGGATAAATGGCTTAACGAAATGAGATTGTGAAATAAGCAACGGTTTTATTGTGATAACGAAAGAACAGCGCCGAAATGGAGGAAAAAATGGAAGATTTGGGTAAGCTTCGGGAGAGGATCGACGAGATCGACAGACAGATCGTCTCCTTGTATGAGCGGAGAATGGGAATTTCTGCGCAGGTGGCGGAATATAAGATCGAGACGGGCAAGAAGGTGTTTGACAAGCAGAGGGAGATGGAAAAACTGGCCCATCTCAGGTCTCTTGCCAGCAATGATTTTAACAGACATGGTATTACGGAACTGTTTGAACAGATTATGTCCATCAGCAGAAAGCTCCAGTATCAGATGCTGACGGAAAAAGGAGCTCTCGGCAGGCTTCCGTTTATCGGCGTGGATGAACTCTATACGGGGAAGGCGCGGGTGGTCTTTCAGGGAGCGGACGGCGCCTATTCCCAGGCGGCGATGATGTGTTATTTCGGGGAGCAGATCAGCAGCTTCCATGTGGAAACGTTCCGGGACGCGATGGTTGCCATCGATGAGGGCAGTGCTGATTTCGCGGTGCTGCCGATTGAAAATTCCACGGCGGGCATTGTCAGCGAGATTTATGATCTGCTGGCGGAATTTGAGAATTATATAGTGGGAGAGCAGATCATCCGTATCGAGCACTGCCTGATGGGGCTGCCGGGGACAAAGCTTTCGGATATCCATACGGTATATTCCCACCCACAGTCGCTGATGCAGAGCGCCAGATTTTTGCTGGAATATCCGTCATGGAAGCAGATCAGCATGAAAAACAACGCCTTCGCGGCAAGGAAGGTGCAGGAGGACAAAGACAGGGGGCAGGCGGCGATCGCAAGCGAACACGCCGCAAAGCTGTACGGGCTGCAGGTGCTGGAGAAGGGCATCAATCAGTCCAGTTCCAACTCCACCCGTTTTATTATCGTGACGAACCAGAAAGTGTTCCGGAAGGACGCGAAAAAGGTCAGCATCTGTTTTGAACTGCCTCATGAGAGCGGCTCGCTCTACCATATGCTGTCCCATTTTATCTATAACAATCTGAATATGAACAGGATTGAGAGCCGCCCCATCGAGGAGAGGAACTGGGAATACCGCTTTTTCATTGATTTTGACGGAAATCTTGCGGATTCCTCCGTAAAAAACGCGCTGCGGGGACTGCGGGATGAGGCGAGGAACCTGAGGATTCTGGGGAACTATTGAACGAGCGTACGAAAAAACAAAGCGAAAAGCGACATGCTTGTCGCTTGTGCAGGAGACATTTATGAGAGAAAAAGAACTGATCGTATACCGGAACATGTCCAGGGAGGAGGGAAAGCTTCTCTCGGACATGTCTTATATCATGGATCATTACAAAGAAATAGAAGGGAAAGAAAATCTGCCGGAAAAAGCGGGGAAGATGAAGGAGATGTTTTACGCCTGTATCCACGAACTGCTGGAACTGGCGGGAAACCATGGCTTTTACGGGAATCTCTGGCACTGTTATCTGGCAAATCTGCTGGTCAATGATGAGAACAGCTACAGCCGTGCCTGCGAGGTGGTGGGGGCGGTGTCCGGCAGCATCAATCAGGCGGTGCTGCATGATATTGTGATATTCAAGGAGTTTTTTGATTTTGATTTTGCGCCTCTTACGGAATTGTTCGGAAAAGAGAGCTGGGCGCTTTTGGAGAATTACAAAAGCGGCAACGAGGAGAGCAAGGTCTATAATACGAGGATACGCGGCCGGATCTGTGACCTGGCGGAGCAGTTTCGCTCCGACCATACGCCGGAGGAGATGAAAGAGACGCTCACCCGGTTTTACAAGGATTACGGCGTCGGAAAATTCGGGCTGCACAAGGCATTCCGCATTGTTTCGGGGGAGGCGGGGGCGCAGATTGTGCCGATCACGAATATTGCCCATGTCCATCTCGATGATCTTGTAGGGTATGAGAGCCAGAAGCGGAAACTGACCGAGAATACGGAAGCTTTTGTAGGGAACAGAAAAGCAAACAACTGTCTCCTGTTCGGGGACGCGGGGACGGGGAAATCTTCCAGTATCAAAGCCATAGCCAATGAATACTATGAAAAAGGGCTGCGTATTATCGAGATCTACAAGCATCAGTTCCGGGATTTGAATGATGTGATCGGGCAGATCAAAAACAGGAATTATAAATTTATCATCTACATGGATGATCTGAGTTTTGAGGATTTTGAGACGGATTATAAATACCTGAAAGCGGTGATAGAGGGCGGGCTGGAGAAGAAGCCGAAGAATGTGCTGATCTATGCGACATCCAACAGGAGGCATCTGATCAGGGAGACGACATCGGATAAAAACGACAGGGACGAAGATCTTCACACGAATGACACGGTGCAGGAGAAGCTTTCTCTGGCTTACCGGTTCGGCGTGACGATTTATTTCGGAAAACCTGCGCCAAAAGAGTTTCAGAATATTGTCAGAACGCTGGCAAAGCGTTATGATATAACTATGGATGAAGAGACATTGCTTGCGGAGGCGAACAAGTGGGAGTTATCCCACGGCGGCTTATCCGGGCGGACGGCGCAGCAGTTTATCGATTACTTGCTGGGAAAGCCCCGTACAGCGGCTGGGTAGATGGGCAGGCTTGCCTGCACAGATACTCAGACATTGTCCGGGCAAGGCGTATGAGTATGAAGGGATTCAGCTCGGAATACGAATGCGGGTGGCGATTGCGGGAGCGCCACAGGCGCGGAGCAATCGGCTTTCACTTGGAGAGCACAAAATAAGAAACAGGGGGAAGATTATGGCGATCACGACATTTGCGGCGATTGACGTGGGCTCTTATGATCTGGAGATGAAGATTTTCGAGATATCCGGCAAGGGCGGGATGAAGCAGGTGGACGATATCAGATACCGGCTGGATTTAGGGAGCGATACCTATGCGGAGGGGAAGGTTTCCAACAGTGCGGTAAACGAACTCTGCGATATTTTAAAAGAGTTCCAAAATATCATGAAAGCCTATAAGGTAAACGATTATAAAGCCTACGGGACAAGTGCCGTACGGGAGACAAAAAATACGAAGATCCTGCTGGATCAGATCAGGCAGCGCACGGGAATCAGGATCGATGTGCTCAGCAATTCCGAGCAGCGGTTTATGGATTATAAATCCATAGCCTCCAAAACGGAAGATTTTAATAAGATTATGGAGAAGGGCACGGCGATCGTGGACATCGGCGGCGGCAGCATCCAGCTCTCCCTGTTTGAGAAGGGGAATCTGACTACCACCCAGAATATGCGCCTGGGGGTACTGAGGCTCCAGGAGCGGATGAACCATTTAAACGCGGCGTCCTCCAAGATGGAAGGGCTGATCGATGAGATTGCCACGGCGCAGCTTTCGGTCTTTAAGAAAATGTATCTAAAGGACTGCAAGATAGAAAATATCATTGTGGTGGATGATTATCTCTCGGTTATTTTACAGGATCCCGCGGTGACAAAGGACAGTCCCGGGGTGATTGGGGCGCAGACTTATATGGATTTTCTGGAATCGGTACAGTCCCGTACATTATCGGAGATAGCGGGCACGCTGAATATCCCGCGGGAAAATGCGATGCTCCTGTTTATATCCGCCGTGCTTATCAAACGGATCGTGAAAATGATGGACGCTTCGCTTTTGTGGGCGCCAGGGGTAACCCTGTGCGACGGCATTGCCTACGAGTACGCGGAACGGCATAAAATATGTAAGGTGGAGCATGATTTTGAGACAGATATCCTTTCCAGCGCCGAGAACATCAGCAAGCGCTATATGGGGAGCAAAAAGCGCGCAGAGACGCTGGAGCGGATCGCCCTGACGATCTTTGACAGTATGAAGCGTATTCACGGACTGCAGAAGCGGGAGAGGCTTCTTTTGCAGCTTGCGGCGCGTCTCCACGACTGCGGCAAATATATCAGCATGGTGAATCTGGGGCAGTGTTCCTACCATATCATCATGTCCACGGAGATCATCGGACTCTCCCATAAGGAGCGGGAGATCGTGGCAAATGTGGTGAAATACAACCATGAGCCTTTTGTCTATTATAATGAGGCGGGTAAAAAAAGCCTTCTGGATGAGGATGCCTATCTGGTTGTGGCAAAGCTGGCGGCGATTCTGCGGGTGGCAAACGGGCTGGATCGGAGCCATAAACAGAAATTCAGGGATGTCCGCACCGTGGTAAAGGACGGGCAGCTTATCATCCATGTGGATACGGCGGCGGATATCACGCTGGAGCGGGGGCTTTTTACGAAGCGCGCGGATTTCTTTGAAGAGGTATACAGCATCAGGCCGGTGATCCGGCAGAAGAAAATTTTTTAGGAAGGGGTGTCTTTCATGGGCGAAAAGAAGGATTTTACGGATCCGTCGTATTATACGAACAGGGAGCTGAGCTGGGTGATGTTTAACCGGCGTGTGTTGAGCGAGGCAAAGGATGTTAAGATTCCTTTGTTTGAGCGGCTGAAATTTCTGAGTATCACGGCATCCAATCTGGATGAATTTTTTATGGTGCGGGTGGCGTCGCTGAAAGACATGGTGAACGCCAAATACAATAAACCGGATATCGCGGGAATGAAGCCGAAGGAGCAGCTTGAAGCGCTGAACAGGGTTACCCATGCCCTGGTCAAGGAGCAGTATCAGGTCTACAATAAGCAGCTTCTGCCGGCTCTTTTGGAGGAGGGAGTGCGGATTTTACAGCGGCATGAGGATTTATCGGAGAAGCAGGCGGCTTACGCGGACCGCTATTTTGCGGATCATGTCTATCCGGTGCTGACGCCGATGGCGGTGGATTCCTCGAGGCCTTTCCCCCTTGTGCGCAATAAGACGCTGAACCTGGGCGCGCTGGTAAAGAAAAAACAGGGCAGGGGCGATGTGGAGTTTGCCACGGTGCAGGTACCGGGGGTGCTTGCGAGGGTAGTGGAGATTCCGGCCGATGAGGAGGGCAGGAAATGCCTGATCTTTTTAGAGCAGATCATCGAGCGGAATATAGACAGGCTGTTTCTCAACTATGATATCGAATGTGTCTGCCCGTTCCGTATTATGAGGAATGCGGATCTGAGCATCGAGGAGGACGAGGCGGAAGATCTCCTGAAAGAGATTGAAAAGCAGCTCAAAAAAAGGCAGTGGGGGCAGGTCATCCGCCTTGAGACCGAGGCGGGAGCCGACGAAAAGCTGCTGAAGATCCTGGAGGAGGAGCTGATGGTGCAGGAGGAGGATATCTACGCCATCAAGGGACCGCTGGATCTGACGGTGCTGATGAAGCTTTACGGGATGGAAGGTTATGAGAAACTGAAAACGCCGAAGTACACACCGAAGCCGATTCCGGAATTTTTGGAGGAGGGTGATATCTTTACTCAGATCAGACGGCACGATATCTTCCTGCACCATCCCTACCAGACCTTTGAGCCGGTGGTGGACTTTGTCAGACAGGCGTCCAGGGACAGCGAGGTGCTTGCCATCAAGCAGACGCTTTACCGCGTCAGCGGAAATTCCCCGATCATTGCGGCGCTCGAGCAGGCGGCGGAGAACGGGAAACAGGTCACCGTGTTAGTGGAATTAAAGGCGCGGTTTGATGAGGAGAACAATATCCTCTGGGCAAAACGTCTGGAGAAGGCGGGCTGTCATGTGATTTATGGCCTGGTGGGACTTAAGACACACTGCAAGATCACGCTGGTGGTACGCCGGGAGGAGGACGGCATCAGGCGGTATGTCCATCTTGGCACCGGCAACTATAATGATTCTACGGCAAAGCTTTATACCGATGTGGGGCTGATGACCTGCAATGAACAGATCGGCGAGGATGCTACGGCGGTGTTCAATATGCTCTCCGGTTACTCCGAGCCGAGGAGCTGGAATAAACTGGCGGTAGCACCTCTGTGGTTAAAGGACCGCTTTATCTCTCTGATCGGCAGGGAGAGGGAGTATGCCCGGAAGGGACATCACAGTCATATTATCGCGAAGATGAACTCTCTTTGTGACAGAGATGTCATTATGGCGCTCTATGAGGCGTCGGCGGCAGGGGTGAAGATCGAGCTGATTGTGCGCGGCATCTGCTGTCTGAAAACCGGAATACCGGGCGTCAGTGATAATATCACGGTGCGTTCCCTTGTCGGAAATTTCCTGGAACATGCCCGGATCTTCTATTTCGAGAACGACGGCAAGCCGGAAGTCTACTGTGCAAGCGCCGACTGGATGCCCAGAAATCTGGAACGCCGGGTGGAGATCATGTTCCCGGTGGAGAAAGAAGGGCTGAAACAGAAGGCAATGCATATTCTGGAGTGCCAGTTGAAGGATAATGTGAAGGCGCATATGCTGATGCCGGAAGGCAATTACGAGAAGGTGAACCGCCGCATTCAGGAACCGTTCTGCGCGCAGGATGTATTCTGTCAGGAGGCGGGAGAGCTGGTGAAACAGGAAGGGAGAGGCGCCGGAGGGCGCGTGTTTATCCCGGAGATGCATGTGGAGAGCGGAGAGTAGAGCGCATGTGCCGGGAAGGATTATGAGGCGGTGCGGTACAACAGGTAACAACAGGACGAAGAAAGGTTGGTAAAGTTATGACATACGAATATGATGATGCTGCCGTTCTGTGTTTTTTAAAGAATCAAAGGCAGTTATTTCCGGAAAATGTGGTGGAAAATGAGAGCGAAGCGGAGGCTTTCCTGGAAGAGTGTATGGCTGTGATCGCCGAATCCGCGGAGGAAGTACTGGAATATTTTGAGGAGCAGGGGATAGACACGGAGGAGGCGGATGCGGAGAGCATCCTGGAGGCCTCGGAGGTCTTTGAGATCGGAGACGGGCGCTATATTATAGTGGAAGGATGAAAATGTCTGCCAGGCAGACGGATGGGAATAAAAATATATGACAAGATCAAATACGGTAAAAAAATATGTCAGGCGGGTAAAGCTGCTTCATGTGATTATGACGCTGCTGTGGCCGGCGGTTGTGGTGGTTGTGATATCAGGAGGGGGCTATCTGTATCGTACATACCTGAGAAGCTATACTCCTTACTATAGTCCGGCGGGGACGCTGCTGTTGATGTGCTGGCTGTTTTATGTCTATTTTATGATGGTGGTGATGCGCAATTACGGTCTGCAGGCGATCGCGACGCAGGAGTGCGATTTTGAAGCCTATCTGGAATGTGTGCAGTATCTGGAGAAGTTTCAGTTTCCGGGGACAAGGCGGAGCCAGCGGATCAACCGCACGGACGCCTATCTGCTGATAGGGGATTTCAATGCGGCATATGACAATCTGATGCGGATGAAGCCGGAGTACGAGCAGTGCAACAACCGGGCGCGGATGATGTACGATTATTTCTGGTGCCGGTTTTACGCGGAACTGGAGGATACACAGAACTTCAGGATTTGTATGGACGCTTTCCGCAATAACTGGATTCATAACACGCAGGTAAAGCGAAAACTCCAGGCGCAGGCGATCGCCCTTTTGCAGGAACTGAATTTCCGGGATATGATGTTCGCGGGAAAGAATGACAGGATCAAGGCAGACATGATGAACCTGTACGCCGCGGGAAGGCTCGGGAGCCGTTATGAGTTTGTCAGATATTGTTATTATATGGGCAGGCTGGAATACAATATGAATAATCTGCAGGTTGCGAAGCACTGGTTCGCCCAGACCGTCAGCTTCGGACTGCATGAATATATGAGTAAACGGGCTGCGGACTTTCTGGCTATGCTGGACGCCATGCAGGTCCCATATTCGGCGGTACCGCCGGCACAGAATCAGTATTACTGCAACCGGAGAGGTTTTAATATGGCATCGGGGCTGATCAGCATAGTGCTGGGGCTGATGCTGGTGATACTGGGGATGGTTTATTTATAGGAAGAAAACGGAGGATATGGAAAGGTTAAATACAAACCGGGAATCTGAGAGCAGGTTTCCGGTTTTGCCTTTTAAGTGAAAAAAATAAAAAAATTTTCAAAAACCTGTAAGCTTTTTGTATCGTTGATTGTTATATAAGTAGAGGAGAAAAAACGGCATGCTTTTTTATTTGTCTCTTCTGGAGACAGAGGAACAGAAGAAAAATTTTGCGGAAATTTATCAAAGGAACAGGGAGCGGATGTACCGCACGGCTTTTGCCATCCTTGGGCAGAAGGAGGAGGCGGAGAATGCAGTACATGATGCTTTTGTGAGATTGGCAGATAAATTTAAGGATTATGAAAGGCTCTCCGGGAGGGGGATGGATGGGCTGTGTATTACGATTGCCCGAAATACGGCGATTAACCAGTGGCACAGGCAGAACAGGACTTTTTCAATGGAAGATTTTGCAGTAAAGGCTCTGTATGAGAAAGAGGAGGCAGGAAAGGTGCACTTTCCGGAGGAAATGGCAGTAAAGAAAGAGGAAGCGGAGCTGATCCGGCGGCTTTTAAAGGAATTGCCTGCTGTTTATCATGATATTCTGGTTCTGCGGTATTACTGCGGCCTTTCGGTAAAGGAAGCGGCAAGTGCTCTGGGTATATCGCGAAACGCGGCGCAGGTAAGGCTGCACAGGGCGAAGGAAAAGTTGAGGGAGGCGTTTGAGGAGGCGGGGATATAGCATGTTGAAGGGTATTGAGGAGCAGAAAACAGAGAGGATTGTCAGGCTGATGTTTGAAGCGGAGCTCTACGGCATGGAGCACAGTGAAAAGCCCCGGGAGCCGGTGATATTTTCGGATATATTTGAGCGGAAGATGAAAAGGCTGATCGATTGGCAGAGGCGGAAATATCAGATTAGATCGGCGGTGAGGTATATATTGTCGGCGGCGGCTGTTTTGCTGATCATTCTGTGCCTGACGAACCCGGGTTATATCGCGAAGGCGTGGGATGTGCTGGTGAAATGGCACAGTACGCATCTGGAGGTGGATATGCCGGATACGGAATGGACGGGGGCGGTGCCGATATATGAACTGACATATGTGCCGGAGGGGTTTGAGTTGGTGATGGAGGATTGTGATGAGATGGGCGGAGTTATTTTATATGGTGATGAGGAGAAAGAGATATGTGTGATATATTCTATGAGTGGAGGAAACCATAATTATGACAATGAACATAGCGAAATATCTATTATAAAAGATGAAAAAGGTGTCGAAATACTTTTTGTGGAATTTGAGGATGGAGGCTATTCTATGCTATGGAGATCAAAAGAGGGGATAACATTTTCTCTGGATGCTGATGTAACCAAAGAGGAATTATTCAAAATAAAGGACGGAATCAACGTGAAAAATAAAAAAATGTAATTTTTTTGGAAAATCCTGTAAGGTTTTCTCATTTCAACTGTTTTATAAGTAGAGGGAGGAGGTGAGAAAAGTGAGAGGATTTAAAAAGAGCAGTGCAATATTGTTGCTGGCAGTTCTTATATGTTGTGGCATTGCCAAGGTATCAGTGCAGGCGGCAAGGATTCAGCCGTACTGGGATAATGCGGATAAAGTGTCGGCTGAATTGACAGTTTCCGACACATCAGCGACATCAACATTAAGGATTGTTGGAAAATCCGGTACATCAAAGATAACTGGTACATTGAAGCTTGTCGATAATACGACAGGTACTACTGTTGGTAAGTGGGATATTTCTGTAAATAAGGCTACCTGTACAGAAGTAAAGCGTTCCACAGTAACAGCAGGACATAAGTTTACATTGTCATTCAGCGGTTATGTGTACGATGCGAACGGGCGCGGGGAATACGTGAGCGCTTCGGATTCAAAGTAAAAATTGCGAAGTCCAGCTAAGAAATGTCAATAGGTAAAATGAAAAATGTTGAAAAAGATTTTTTCAAGTAGTTGAAGTAAAAAAGGGTAACTTTAATAAGCCCACTG
>JAAWOG010000095.1 GCA_022799355.1 Lachnospiraceae bacterium
GTAAGTTCCTGCCTGTGTCTGCTGTGTGACGGCGGTGGAAAACAAAATCACATCCTTCTCATCCCCCTGAAAGGCATGTACGGTCCCGCATACCACATTGTCCGCCCCCGCCCGCGCCAACTCTTCCTCAATCAGCTTTCTCTGATTCACAAAGGGCGTGATCACGCCGATATTTTTGTCTCTGTTCAGCGCCGCATATCTGGCAATCTCCTTCGCTTCCGCCGGCGCCGTATTTTTCCACTCCGTCCTGTCTTCCTCCATATCCACATAGATGAGAGGGGTGTCCGACCTGCTCTCAGAGAGAATATGGAGCCTTGAATTATAATACTTTTTGTTGTTAAACTCGATAATACTCCTGTGGCAACGATAATGATTGTGCAAAAGCGTCTCGTCACTGACCGCATCGCAGGCCAGAAAGGTTTTATAGACGGAATTTTTCCTGTAATCATATTCGTCCGCCACCCCGTAACGTTTCTTTAATTTTTCATTGGCTACCTCGTCCAGAAGAATCACCGGGCTGAGCTGCTGCGGATCGCCTACCAGCATAAGACTCTCTCCCCGGATAATCGGCACCAGGGATACCGCGATATTACACTGGCTCGCTTCGTCTATAATCACCATATCGAACATCGGCTCCGGCTTTCCCAGCCGATGGGCGGAAATACAGGTGGTAATAATGATCGGAAAGATCTTCTGCAGTTTCGCCACATTCTCCTTTTTCCCGAGATACTTCGCGAAGGCGTCCAACTGCTTCTTTCCCTCTTCCATTCCCAGAATATCCATCAGATCCGTATTTCTGCCGTTTCCCATCCTCTTGATATATCCCGCTGAAACATAGTACAGATATTTTTTCAGTTCTTCCGTATCATCATCCAGAAGAGCCAGCGCCTCCTTTTCCGAGATATCCCCCAAAGACGCAATCTTCTTTTCGATCTGTCCATGCTGTCTTGTCCTTAAATCCTCCTCGAAGGACATCATCTGCAGAGAAGCTCCTTTTTTCTTCTCATACTCCAGAAGCCTTTCTATCGTCTCTTCCCGTTCCTTCAGTTCCAGAAGTTCCTCATAGCGTTTCAGCAATTCCGAGAGGCGTTTCGCACGGTTTTTTCTGTGATCCCTGTTCCGGTCCAGCGTGCTCTCATACACATTGATATGCTGCACGCTCTCATAGAGCCTTTTCATGGTGCGGAGCGCTTCCCTCATCTTCTCATTATTTCCCAGACGCAGAACCGGAAACGGAATCACATGCCCGTCATAGGTTATGGAGGATAACTTTTCATAGACACCGTTGATCGGGTGGTTGTTGTAGGAGGAAAACAGGACGGTCCGCTCATTGAAAAACGCGGTAATGATCGTCTCGATAATCGTATTCGTCTTTCCGGTTCCGGGTGGTCCCTGAATATACGCCACCGGATGTTTCATGGCATTGTGGATCGCCAGAAGCTGATCCATATTGATCCTCTGATCAATCAGCGCAATCGGATAAGACGCCGTCCTCCTGGGACTCTCCAGCAGATCGCCGAAAAACGCCTTAAGGGGCACGGGCGCCCTCTCCTCCTGATACAGCCTGATAAGGGACTGGTATTCTTTATGCAGATCCAGCGCTATATCCGCTTCCAGCCCGATCATATAGGGCATATCATCCACGCTGCTTCCATAGCGCGGCATACGGCTCATAATGCAGTCTTTGATCTTTTCCTGATTCTCCTCAAAATCATGTAACAGTTCGTATTCGTCTCCGTCCATAAAGCGCCGGATGCTCTGCTTTGTTCCGTCTATCGTAAATTCCGTACAGATTGTGATCTCCCGCTCCGGTTTCAGCACATGCTGCTTTACATCCAGGTTCATTCTCCTGTAAGCCAGCACATACAGCCCCTTTGCCGTATGGATACTCAGCACGTTCATCGCAAGCTGCTTCATCCTGATTCCGCCGTCCGGGCGCTTCTCCGCATCTGTCTGATACTGGAAATTATTTACAATCTCCTGAAACTGCTCCTGGTCAAGCTCATACGCCTCTCCGCTGACCTTCTCCCGGTCCAGATAGCGAATCAAGCTGAAATCTGAAATATACGGTACCGTATCCAGCCGATTGCACATCTCCAGATAGCTCAGTACTTTTAAGTTGGCAGTATTGTCAAACAGAGGAACATATTTGTGGGGATAGAAAGAAATGTCCCTCACCAGTTCCTCATTGACAGGATAATAGGAACCTTCGATGATCCGGGAAGAAAGAATGCCATCCACTCTGATCCGATCGTAACTCTCTATCGTGTACCGTCCCAGGTGGAGCCCTTCCACCGCCAGTGTACGGCTTCTCACATTGATGTCACGGATTCCGATCCAGTATTTTGTTATCTGGTTCTCTTTATTGTGGTATTCGATGCTCAGCCATTTTCCCTCGTGGACCGCCCGGAAAATGTCGCGGGATACTGTATTCATATGCTGCCTGCCCGTTACAATGCTTATTTTTGCTGCGGTTACATTTTATCATGCTGCCCGGTGTTTTTCCAGTTCTTTTCCACGACAGCATTCTTTCGGCGTCACCCCATCATCCCTCTCACCGTTTACAAATACCGCCTTAAAAAATCTAAGATGATTTCTTTTATCTCAGGCTGCCAGAATTCATGTCTTGCATGATACACCCCTTCCAGTAAATACAGGTCTGCAGGCACGCCTTTTTTCTCTAACGCCTCATATAACAGCCTGCTCTGGCTGTCCGGCACCATTTCATCAGCAGTTCCGTGGAAGATCAGATAGGGCGGTGTCTCTCTGGTAATATGGCTGATGGGATTAGCCAGGCGCCATGTCCCATGAGTGGCAGACGGTCCCAAAAACTGTACCTCCGGCTTAAAATTATCGCCAAAATACCGGTTATCCGGATCTTTTACCATCGCTTCTAAGTCAGTGGGACCATAAAGATCGATGACTGCCCGCACACTGCTGTCATATCCTTCCCATTCGTCCGTTTCAAATTCTTTCATTCCTGCGGTGGCTCCTACCATCGCCGCCAAATATCCCCCTGCCGAATCTCCCATCACAGCTATTCTGTTTTCATCGATCCCGTACTTATCCGCATGTGCCCTTAAAAATCGAATTGCCGCCTTTGCGTCCTGAACCGCTGCCGGAAATACGGCTTCATTCGAGACACGATACTCAATAAGCACCACATGATACCCTTCTTTCGCAAGATATGCAAATTCCGGCGCAAATTTTAATGGTGCAATCTCCTTAAAAGCTCCTCCGATGATCCAGACAATCGTTGGACGTTTTGTTTTTTCCTGTGCCCCTAACCTGTCTTCCGCCAGCCTTACAAAATGCATCTTTAATGCCCTTGACGTATACCCGAAATACGCAGGCGGCTGTGAATAAACAATATCAGGAATCAGACAGACCGGATTTTCCGCAACCTGCAGAGATAAATTTTTAACCATTTTAAGCTCCTTCCATCGCAATACATTTTTCAAATATTGTATCAAGCCGCCGATACTCTGTAAAGCTTAAAGCAATCTCCTCAAAAGTGGGTACTGAGCCCGACATAAAAACCGGGGAAACATATTGACACCGTGTCAGAATTGTATTATAGTATATTTACACTGTGTCAGAATAAAGAGGAGAAGAGCATTTATGCCGAAAGGTTCACCGGAACTGACCGAAAAACGAAAAAATGAGATTTTGGACGCCTGTGAGAAAATATATCGGGAGAAGGGCTTCTATGGTGTGAATATCAAGGAGATCAGCACCCGGATCAGCCTCACAAGACCTGCCATCTACAACTATTTTGAGACAAAGGAAGAGATTCTGCTGGGTATGCTGACCAGGGAATATGATATCTGGTGCGGGGAACTTGAAGAACTGATTTCCTGGGCTGAGAAATCAGATAAGCCCGCCCTCTCAGCCCGGATCGCACAGACGCTGGAAAAAAAGGATACTCTCCTCAGAATCCTCAATATGAATCTCTTTGAGATAGAACAGAACAGCCGGACGATAAGGCTGGCTGAATTTAAAAAGCAGTATGGACGGTCGAACGTTGCGCTGACCAAAATACTGCGCTCTTTCAAACCGGATATCACGGATACGGAATGTGAGGCATTCTGCCAGACATTTTTTTCGTTTTTATTTGGCGTCTATCCCTTTTCTTTTCACACCGAAAAGCAGATAGAGGCAATGAAACTTGCAGGTATTGCATTCAGAGAACCTGGTATTTTTCAGATGGTCCGTCAATGCCTGGCAATGATAATCCCCGACAAATAAAGGGACGGAAGAAACAGATAACACACAATAAATGAATATCAATATGGAGGATTAAACATGAGTAACGTATTAGTAGCCTGTTTCAGTGCCACCGGAACAACCGCCGGACTGGCGGCAAACCTGGCCTCAGCCATCGACGCGGACCTGGACGAGATTCGGCCGGAAGTTCCCTATACCCGCGCGGACCTGGACTGGACCAACCAAAAATGCAGAAGCAGTCTGGAAATGAAGGATAAGTCCTACCGTCCTGCCATTGCGGGTAAAGTGGAAAACATGGACGCCTATGATGCCGTCTTTGTTGCGTTCCCCATCTGGTGGTACGTCGCACCGACTATCGTCAACTCTTTCCTGGAACAATACCAGTTAAGCGGAAAAACAATCATTCCGCTTGCCACCTCAGGCGGGAGCGGGATGGGACGGACTAATCCCGAACTGGCGCCCTCCTGTCCGGGCGCCATCTTAAAAGAAGGCAGGGTATTTTCAGCAGATACTGATAAAAGTACTCTGGCTGCATGGGCTAAAAGTATGTTAAGCTGAAAGCAGTGAGTGCATTGCCACCGTCATTTAGTTTAACATTGCCGGAATGGACATAAAATACTCCGTGCGAGGTTTTTAACCGGCTCCCTGAGCATTTTATGTCCTCCCCATTGAATAAAAGGCTTATCTAAATGCCTCTTCCGATCCGCGCTCCGTATCGATGATGTTTTCGTGATTCGTCCTTCCCTGCAATTCCTCACAATGCTTCCACCGCAACGCTCCCGCCCCTCACCACTTCAATATGGTTTACATAATGCTTCTCCAGCAGCGCGATCAACCTGTCATTGTCCCTCTCTTCCTTCACGCTCTCCATCAGCAGCCCATTCCTGTTACAATCTACCACCGGAGCATCGAAAACCTGCGCTATCCTGAAAATCTCTTCCCTGTCCTTCTCAGAACAGCCGCGTATCCTGACAAACATCAACTCCTTCCTGAAAACCGCAGTATCCGTGTAATCAATGACTTTTATTACTTCCACACACCTGTTAAGCTGCTTTTTCACCTGCTCAAAAGTCCGATCATCACCGGTCAGTCCGATTGTGATGCGCGAGATACTCTTATCCTCCGTAACTCCCACCGTAAGACTTTCCAGATTATAAAACTTTCCTGAAAACAACCCGGTGATTCCGGCAAGTACGCCAACCTCATTTTCCACAAACAGACACAGCCACCTTTTTTTCATACCGCTTCTCCTCCCTTTCCGCCTCCGGAATGATATCCCTCTCCCCCTATTCTCCCGCTTCCAAAATCATATCTTCCAATGCATTCCCGGGCGGAACAATGGGCATTACATTCTCCTCTCTGTCAATGATAAACTCGATCACCGTGGGTACCTTCCGCCTGCTTTTCGCCTCCTTTAATACCCTGTCAATCTCCTTCTCATCCGTTACCCGGACGCCTTTCGCCCCATAGCTCTCCGCAAGCTTCACAAAATCAGGGGTATATGCCGGACAGTCCTCCCCTGGCTTATTACAGGCAGTATCACAGCTTTTGCGCCATCTCATACAAGTACTCGAATAACGCCTGTCAAAAAACATCTCCTGCCACTGTCTGACATTCCCGAGATAACCGTTGTTTAAAATACAGACCGTGACAGGCAGCTCATATATAACAGCCGTTGCCAGCTCCTGGCTATTCATCTGCATACCCCCGTCCCCGGTGATCACCGCCACATCCGTCTCCGGATTCCCGATCTTTGTCCCGATCGCCGCCGGGAGGCCATACCCCATGGTGCCAAGCCCGCCGGAAGTCAGCATCCGCCTCTCCTCGCCCAGATCAAGAAACTGTGTCGCCCAGAGCTGGTTTTGCCCCACATCTGTTGTGATGAATGCTCTCTCAAAAATCCGGTTGATGGAGCGTATGATCTTTTCCGGCGTCACCCCCTCTTTTTTCATGGTGATCGGATACTTCTTTTTCCACGCAGCAACCTGCTCTCTCCACTCTTTTATCTCCAAAGGCTCCGCCATCTCAAGCAATGCAGCTATTGCCGTTTTCGCATCCGCCACAATCGGAACATCCACAGCAATATTTCTCGAAATGGAAGCCGCGTCAATATCGATATGTATGATCGAAGCTCCCTTTGCAAACTGCCCGGTTTTTCCTGTTATGCGGTCATTGAACCTTGTTCCGACGGAAAAAAGTACATCACATCTGCTGATTGCCATGTTAGCGGCATAGCTGCCATGTATGCCGATATTTCCCGCATATAGCTTATGAGAAGCAGGCACGGCGCCTTTCCCCATGATCGTTGTCACAACCGGCACTCCCGTTATCTCCGCAAGCTTTTGCATTTCCGTCCCCGCGCGACTGATATTGACGCCGCCGCCCACCAGAAAAACAGGACGCATGGCATTCTTCAGCAATTCCATCGCTTTTTTAAGCTGTCCCGCATGTGCCGGAACACAAGGGTTATATCCCCGGATCTCAACACTGTCCGGATAGGCATCGCTGCCGAGCTCCCGCTGAATATCCTTGGGCAGATCCACCACCACCACACCCGGTTTTCCGCTCCGCGCAATATAAAAAGCCTTTTTGATCGTTGCCGCCAGGTTCTCCCTTTTTCGGACAGTCACGGCATATTTGCAGATACTTCTTGTGATCCCGACAATATCTACCTCCTGAAAGGCATCGTTTCCGATCAGCCCGGTCAGCACCTGTCCCGTAAAACAGACAAGCGGAACGCTGTCATAATTTGCGGTGGCAATTCCCGTCACCAGATTTGTTGCCCCCGGTCCGCTGGTCACCAGACAGACGCCAACCCTTCCGGTGGACCGGGCATATCCGTCGGCCGCATGGATCAGTCCCTGCTCATGCCTTGGCAGAATCACCCGGATATCCTCCACTCCATACAAGGCATTAAATAAGTCGATCGCCTGCCCGCCCGGATAGGCAAAAACAGTATCCACCTGTTCCTTCCTGAGTGCTTTCACAAATAAATCCGCTCCTGTTATTTTCATGAAATCTCCCTTCTTTTTTTCTTTTATGCAAGCAATTGCTTGCATAAAGGGTATGATAAATGGCACCAACAAAGCAGTACCATTTTTTACAATCCCGATATTCCTTCCATAAAAACCTTCACACTGTTTTTGATATACTCATCCCGCTCTGTCCCTGCAAGCTCTTTTCCGAAAGACGCACTCAGAAAAGTATAACCGAATGTAGATGAAAAAACAGTCATCGCCAGACTCTCAAAATCAAAATGTCCTATCCTTCCGAGTTCCTCCATCTTCCGAAAATATTCCGTCAGCGACGTCACAAACACCTGCGGAACTTTCATGATAAACGCCGCCGTCTCCTCATATAGCTGAGGCGCCCGCAGCCCGATCGAGAGTTTTACAAAATCCGGTGTAATCCGGTCCATATAGGCATTCATAAACATCTCCAGATCCGGTCCTAACTCCCACCGCACATTTTCAAGAATGTCCGGCGTGACATTCGCCCGCCACTTTTCCTGTGCCACTCCCTGCAGAACAATTTCTTTCTTGTTTTGAAATTTTCTGAACAGAGTACACTCATTCACCCCGGCAAGGCGCGCGATATCTTTTGTTGTCGTGGCAACATAGCCCTTCTCGCGGATCAGCGTCATCGCCGCGTCTATGATCTTCCGGCTTGTCTCATCCATTCCTTCGCCCGCAGTCCGATCATGCCAGAAAATGACCGGCTCTTCCTTTCTTCTTCATCCTCTCGGATTCTTTCAGGTAATTCACCGCTCCGGTTAATGTGCAAGTGTTCACTTTCATTTTAACCGGAGCGCAGAAAAAAGTCAATATGGGATTTCGTCAGTGAATCACCTGATAGCGCAGTCTGAGATATGAGTTCTCCAAAACGATGCATTCCTGCAATGTCAACACGCCCAATTGTGATAATTCACTTTCTGACAGCAAAGATTTTCCGTCAACCAGAGTAGATGTATCTTTGCCGCCGATTAATACGGGAGCTACGACAATATCAAGATAATCTATCAGCTTTTCGCGAAGAAACAGTCCGTTTAATGTACCGCCGGTTTGTAACGTTATTCTCTCGCAGCCATATTCTGATTTAAGTTTTGTAAGAACGTCTTTCAGTGACAGTTCAGTCTGATATATGATATGGAGATTATCTTCTTCTATTTCAAATGCCGGATGACTTTTATTCGATGTAACTAACACAAATTGTTTGGATAAAGCACAAAAATAACGTATGCCATGTTCCGTTAAATGTTTATTATCAATCATAACAAAAGAGACCAGCGTTTTATTTGGCATATCCTTTGTGTTAACACCGACTTTGGCCTGCACTCTCCCGGAATTAAGTGACCATAAATCCGTTGTTTGTTCTATTTCGTAATACTGGTGCAATCCTTCCTTCACTCCCGCAATTTCAGGAAAATCCTTATCCACATCCAAATTATCCGATGCACCGGTGCTGATTTTGCCATCAACAGACATTAACATAAATAACGTCGTAACAGTTCTGTCCATTTTACTCCTCCCAAAGGCTTTCTAACCGCCGGACTTTTGCATTCCGGCAAGTTATTCAAATTCGATTGTAGCCGGCGGTTTTGGGCTCATATCATAACAAACCCTGTTCACATGTTCAACTTCCGACAAGATTCTCTCCGTAATCCTCTCCAGCACATCCCAGTCAACCTTCTCAATCGATGCTGTCATCGCATCAATGGTATTGATCGCACGGATGATCACCATATACTCAAATACCCTTGCGTTGTTCTTCATCCCCACCGTTTTGAAATCCGGAACAACCGTGAAATACTGCCACACTTTCTTATCCAGTCCTGCCTTTGCAAACTCCTCTCTCAGGATTGCATCCGACTCACGGACTGCCTCCAGTCTGTCTCTGGTAATCGCTCCTAAACATCTCACACCGAGTCCCGGTCCCGGGAAGGGCTGTCTGTATACCATGTCATGGGGCAGTCCCAACTCTGCACCGCAGGCGCGCACCTCATCCTTGAAAAGCTGTTTCAATGGCTCCACAAGTTCAAACTTTAAATCTTCCGGCAGCCCTCCGACGTTGTGATGGGACTTCACCATCTTCGCAGTCTTTGTTCCGCTTTCGATGATATCCGGATAAATGGTTCCCTGCCCCAGAAAATCAATACCTTCCAGTTTTCTCGCTTCTTCCTCGAAAATCCGGATAAATTCACCACCGATAATCTTTCGCTTCTGCTCCGGATCCGCAACGTTTTCGAGTTTGCCCAGAAAACGCTCTGACGCATCAACATAGATTAAATTTGCATCAAGTTCATCGCGAAACACCTTCACAACGCTTTCCGACTCATTTTTACGCATCAGTCCATGGTTTACATGTACGCACACAAGCTGCCGGCCGATTGCCCTGATCAGAAGCGCTGCCACCACGGAGGAATCCACGCCGCCGGAGAGCGCCAAAAGCACCTTCCGTTCACCCACCTGCTGCCTGATCAGCTCCACCTGATCTTCAATGAAGTTCTTCATATTCCAGTTTGCTTCAGCCCCACACTCTTCAAAAACAAACCTTTTCAGCGTATCCCGATCAGGAAGATGGGCAAACTTTGTCCCACATTTTGATTGTGGGTAATCTATGGAAATCATCGGAATACCCATATCGTAAAGCTCCGGTCTGACTTCAACTTCCTTCCCGTCAACCACACGATTTTCTCCGCCGTTTAATACAATTCCCTTTACATTCTTTAAAGCCCTCAATTCATCCACGGTAATATCATGCGGATGTATCTCGCTGTAGACACCGAGATCACGGATTTCGCGGGCAATCACGGTATTGCTCGTACTGCCCATATCCAAAATTACGATCAGATCCTGTTTCATAGGGTAAAGCCTCCTTGTCCTTTGTTTTGCTGTTCGTACATACGACAAAATTTGCTGTCATTTCATTATATAGTAGCTTCCCTCTGAAAAGCAACTGAATTATTTTGCCCCCTGTGTTTTCCTGTTTCAAATATATTTTTCTTTTTCTTTATTAATTTTTTCAGCTTTAAGAAACACCCCTTTTCCTTTTCTATAAACCTGCACCGTTTTAAATCCACAATTGTAAAAAATTTCCTCTAACTCTTTTGAGCTGTATACTCTTACATCTCCGCTTTGGGAAAGGGGAAACCAGAATTTATTTGCCATAAATCTGACTACCGCTCCAAAATTTGGATCAGCTATATACACTTTACCATTTTTCTTTAAAACCCTTTTACATTCATTTACAAAACCTTTCGCATTTTCAAAATGATGAAACGCACAGCAGACAGTTATAATATCAATACTTTCATCACTCCATTCAAGCGGATAGCATGGTTTTACCTCAAAACTCATATCAGGGTACCGCATCTTTGCAGAGCAAATCATGTTCTCAGATATATCTATTCCATTTGCCCGGATTTTTGCTTTTTTCGATAATTCCCGCAACAGGGTTCCATTTCCGCATGCAACGTCAAGGACAACATTACCCTCATGCAAATCTATCGTGTCAGACAGTTCCATAATATGAAATCTTGTATATTGTCCCTCCCTTGACGCATCATATTCAGATGCTATTTTATTATATGCAATTCTTGATTCTTCCATTTTCTTATCCACGTTATTTCCTCGCTCCCGATTTTCCGATTTGATTAGTTACTCCTTTCAGTGTGTCTCATAGCAAGCGGTATCAGTCAAGGTATTCAGCCTATTATCGGAAATAATTACGTTTTTCCCGATTTGTCCTTATTATACCGTAAGGGCACTCCCACGCCAATATGCTGATTGAAATGGGCTTTGCCCCATTGGAGATTGCGGACCGGCTGGGGCATGAATCCGTGAAGACCACACTGGACACCTATTCACATCTTTACCCTGACAAGGATCAGCAGCTGGCGGACCGGCTCAATCAGTTTCGGAGAGCGGTGCCGCCAGCAGAAGAATTCCCTTGAACATTTTATTTCTTTATGCTATTCTTTAGATAGAAAGAGGCGCCTGCTGGTAACAGACGCCCCAGGAGCCACCGATAGACGGTTAGCCCAACATATGTTAAGCCAGAAAGGCCGCTCAGTTTGTCAGACCGGGGCGGCTATTTCTGTGTCTTATGATTATCCTTGCTTCCGATGGCATATCCGAGACCAAATGCTGTCAGCACGAGGCTGATCACTGCTATCA
>JAAWOG010000096.1 GCA_022799355.1 Lachnospiraceae bacterium
GACCATAGAAATATTTAGTGCTAATTTTGCTTGTTTTCTGGCATTTTTAAGAACTTCTAATACTCTGTCAAAAAAATCATTCTTCTTGATATTTTCCATGAAATATCCCCCAAATTGAATTGGGTAGAAGCCGTCTACCCAATTCATATCATAGCAAAACATTTTTCAAAATTCTACCATAATGAAAACTCATCTCATTTTATTTTTTCTTGTCATTTCAAAGTTCTTTCAAAAATGGTGTAGTAAGCACCTCATTGAACCGTACCGTCATTGATTTTATATACTTTTCCGGGATTCTTCAAGATACCCTTCAGCATACTCGCAACAGCCGTTTTTTACGGAAATATGCAAAAAGATGTTCATGCTTCCATGAACATCTTCTGTTGTCATGCCATATTATTTTCTCCTGCTGCCCCGCTTTCCGGTACAGCCTTTGCGTCCTTGCTCTTTCTCCATTTCACTCCGATAAAGCACGCCGCCACCACCAAAGCCGCTACAAGCACAAAAACAATGGCATACGCCAGAAAATTCATTCCGAATAACGCTCCAGCACTCATCGCCTGTTCCTTCTTTCCTGTTTAATAGTAATGTATACAGTGTACCACTTATACCCCCGTATCGTCAAGTAAGTCCTCGCCATCCGCGGCGCTTGTAGCAAGCACGTCACAGCGCTCATTTTCCGGGTGTCCGTCATGCCCTTTTACCCAGACAAACTCCACATTATGAGGCTCCATTGCCTTCAGGAGCCGTTTCCACAGATCCACATTTTTTACTGCGCCTCCGTCCGCCTTTTTCCAGTTCTTTTTCTGCCAGCCGACAATCCAGTTTTTCTGAAACGCATCCACCAGATATTTGGAATCAGAAACAAGTTCCACCCTGCAGGGTTTGATAAGCGCTTCCAGTCCGGCGATCGCCGCCATCAGTTCCATGCGGTTATTCGTCGTCTTTTTATATCCGGCACTGTATTCTCTCTCGTGCAGCACGCCCTTTCCGTCCACGTACTGCACCACCGCACCGTATCCGCCGGGACCATCCGGATTTCCCCGCGCCGCCCCGTCCGTATATACTGTCACATTCATACTGCACGTCATATCCTTTCCCAAAGTTTGTAACTTTCAGTTTCCATATGTTCTAACTTAAATTTTGATTAATATGAGTAGTTATGCTAACTGCATAACCTCTGTTTCCAGTTCCTTTAATTCTTCAAGTGATAATGCAGGAACATAATCCACAATTTCTTCCAGTGACATTTTACCTTTTTTAATCATTCGCCTTGCTGTTTCCCTTGCGCTTTCCTGTGCCGCTTCATATCGTTCACTTCTTATAAACGACTTCATAATCTGTTCTTCATCAAACAAACTCATCATAATCGTCACAACCTCCATTTCGGTACGCCTACCATTATGACACATGCTCTCATCGCGCCGTCCACTCTCCGGTCTCCAGAAAACGCTCCGCCAGAGCCTCCGCTTCCCGGATCACCTGTTCCTCGTACCCCATCACTTCCAGCAGGCGAATCGCATTTCTGGACTGTGCCCTGCCTTCTTTCAGCAGATAGTTGAAACTGATATCACCATTTTTTATGGTCTCCTCAAAGTGATAGTTATCATAGACATCCTCCAGCAGGTGCGTCAGCTCGATATCGTGAGTCGCCGCAAAGCAGAGTACATCCCCGCCTGTCAGAGACCTGAGTATCCGGCTCGATGCCGCAATACGCTCCACGGTATTTGTCCCCCGCAGCACCTCGTCCACAAAGCAAAGTACCGCCGGCATATCCTTCTGTCCGGCTCCTGCCGATGCGGCGCAGCCTTCCGTCTGTGCCCCGCATTCTCCCACAGTTATCCCGCTTCCACTTCCCTTCTTCTCTCCGCGTGCATCCAGAATCCGCTTAAGCGCCCTGATCTCCACCATAAAATAACTCTCCCCGCCGGTTAAGTTATCCCGCAGCGCCATGGAACTCATCACACGGTAAAAAGGCGCAGACCAACTCTTTGCAGGCACGGTACAGACCGTCTGGGCAAGCACTGCACCCAGCGCAACGGTTTTCAAAAAAGTAGATTTTCCGGAAGCGTTGGAACCTGTGACCAGCACTCCCCTTTCGGTATCAATACTGTTCTTCACAGGCGCGGCAAGCAGCGGATGATAAAGCCCTTCCGCATGTAGCCCGTAGCCACTGCCTCTTTCCGGTTTACAATAACTTTCCAGAGACGCCCTGAAATAGGCAATGGAAATACAGGCATCCAGCGTCCCTACTGCAGATACCATCTCACGGATCATATGTTTCTTCTGCCTGACAATCTTCAGCATCTGATTAAACTTCATTAAATCCAGATGCAGCGCCATTTTCAGATAATCAAACAAAAGATCCAAAGGCCCCGAGCCGCCCACAGGATTAGACATGGACATCGCCACCTGTGAAAAACTTTTGAAATCACTGAGCGCCTTACTGTTTCTCTCCAAAACGGTCTGATATTTTGTAACAATCTCCTCCGCTCCGGCATCCTCTGTTTTCAGGCTTCCGTTTCTGCGGTTTTTATGGAAGATCCCCCTTATCCTCTCCGCGCCCCTGATCATGCGCAGGATATAGGCAAAACTGATCAGATACGGGTTAACTTCCCCCTTCTCCTTAAAGTAGGTCATGATGTTGATCACAAGTACCACAAACAAAATCATCACCCCAAGGGCAGGCTCCGAAAACAGAAGCCCTATGGCGGGAATATAGAGACAGTCCATCAAAATATGCCTGAAATTGCTCCGCTCTCCAAGATTTTCCAGATAGTCCAGGTAATCCTCCAACGCATATTTTCCGGTGAATCCGATCTCGTAGAGTGCCATCGAAAGCTGTTCTCTGAGCCCGCTCCTCTCCGTCATCAGATCCGCCAGCATATCCCGCTCCAGCAGAATTTCCTCCTCCGCCACAGGACAGCGAAGCATACGGTAAAGTTCCTCCGCCCCTGCCGAAGACCTGGCATAATTCATGCGCCAAAAAACGAGTTCCAGATCCAGATCATTCCATGTGATATCATCCAGAAAAAATCCGTCCGAAAGCTTTGCCTGATGAAGATAACTGCCCTTTATGGCAGCCTCCTTTCTGCGCCCTTCTTCCCCCGGCGCAGTTCCATATTCCTCCCTGATCAGTTTTTCCGCCTGCCTTCGCAACTTTTTCCGCTCCATCTGTCCTCTAAAGCCGACAAGAAGAACGGAAAGCGCCGCTATCAGGCATATAACAAGATATTCATCCATATAATATTTATATTACATTCTCCATTTCAAAATAACCGGATACCGTATCATACGGCAAACTTTACAGACACGCCTTCATCTTCAGCACGGACTCCCGCACCAGTACACGGAATTTCTCCGAAGCCGCATCTGCCGCTTCCTGCACCTCCGCATGGGTGAGAGGTGTCGGGGAAATACCTGCCGCCAGATTGCAGACACAGGAAATTCCGCAGACTTTCATACCCATATGGTTTGCCGCAATCGCCTCTACCGCCGTACTCATGCCTACCGCATCCGCGCCCAAAATACCTGCCGCCCGCACTTCCGCCGGTGTCTCATAGGAAGGACCGGTAAACTGAATATATACACCCTCCTTCAAGTCTACCCCGTTTTCCTTCGCCGTAGTCCGGATCAGTTCACAAAGATCCTTTCTGTATACTTCCGACATATCAGGGAATCTTGTGCCAAGTTCTTCCATATTGGGACCGATCAGCGGATTTTGCACAAGCGCCGCAATATGATCCGTGATCAGCATCAGATCCCCCGCCTTAAACTCTTTGTTGATGCCGCCGGAAGCATTGGTCAAAAACAGGATTTTTGCCCCCATCAGCTTCATCAGCCTTGTGGGCAATACCACATCCGACATCGCATATCCTTCATAATAATGAATCCTGCCCTTCATGCATACCACAGGCACATCCTTCAGATAACCGAAAATAAATTTACCGGCATGTCCCACCACCGTACTTACAGGAAATCCGTCGATCTTCTCATAGGGCAGTTCTGCCTCCACCCTGATCTCATCGGCAAAATCCCCCAGCCCGGAGCCCAGTACAATCGCCACCTCCGGCTTGAAATCCACCTGCTTCCGAAAACTCTCGTAGCAATTCATTAATTTTTCGTAGACATTACTCATCTTTCATCCTCCATTTCAGTTCCGCATGATCCGTTCCAGCACACATTACCCGAGGACAAATTTTCATCTGCTTTCGCATCTGCAAATTGTCCTGTGTGCCTCCACTGATCATGCTGTGTTTAGTTCCATACCATTAAATTTCCAGAAGCTTCTCCGCGTTCCCTCCAAGGATCATCTCTGTCTCCTGCTCAGTCAGATCCAGTCCTCTGATCCGCTCCATGCTTTCCTTCTGCCCTGACCATGGGCAGTCGGTGCCGAACAGGATTTTCTCCGCGCCATGCTTTCTGATAATCCGCACAAGCTGCGCATCGCTGATATAATCCTCTAAAAATGCCGTATCCATATAGACATTCCCGCCCGCCAAAAGTTCTTCCACCGTATCCCACTCTTTCCAGCCGCCGAGATGCGCAAGCACCAGCTTCTTCGGCGCCGTCTCCCTGATCGCCGCAGCAATTCTTTCCGCCGCCGCATAGATTGGCTCCGGCAGCCCGATATCCACGCCCGCATGGACCAATACGATCAACTCCTGCTCCGCGGCGGCCTCCAGAATCCGCAGATAGCGGATATCATCCATATAAACCTTCTGATAAGCGGGATGGATCTTAATGCCCTTAAGCCCCAGGCTCTTTATCTCCCGCATCTTCCGTTTGATATCGGAACAATCGGGATGAATACCGCCAAAGGAAATCAGGTTCTCCTTTTCCTCACAGAGCTTCGCGGCAACCCGGTTTACGGTCTCAAACTGTGCGGGCTTTGTCACAACAGGCAGGATCACCGAGATATCCACGCCTCCCGCATCCATGCTCCGCTCAAGTCCCGTCACCGTACCGTCCGTATGAGGTGTAATACCGGAGCACTCCGAAAGGCTCTCAATACTCGCCTTCGCAATCCGGTCAGGAAATGTATGGGTATGAAAATCTATGACCATCTCAAACCTCCATGCTGTTTATTTTTCACCGTCATGCCCCCTTCACCGCCAGTCACTTTTCTCATCTCCATACAATCAGGGGAAACGTTGGATTTTAGTGCCTTCGCACTTTTCAGCTTTCCGCCGCCGTCTCACCCTTCATATCCCACCAGAAAAGCCTTCTGGTTAATCTCCACCGTCTTCGGCGGCACCGTCTTTGCAATCACATCCAACCACTGCTGTTTGGTAAAGTTCATATGTTTTGCCGCAAGCCCCAGTACGATAATATTAAACACTCTGCCGTTTCCCAGCTCCAGCGCCTTCTTCTGTGCATCCACCTGGAAAATCCGGTGCTCCTTCGCCAGATCCTCCAGAATATGCTCCGGATACTGCGCCGCTCCCATCACCACCGGCATCGGATCGATGCGCTGATCATTTGCCACAATCACCCCCTCCGGTTTCAGAAAATGCGCATACCGAAGCGCCTCCAGCCTCTCAAACGCGATCAGAATATCAGCCTGCCCTTCCTCTACAATGGGCTCCGCCACCTCTTCCCCGTACCGCACAAACGTTACCACACTGCCGCCCCGCTGCGCCATACCGTGTACTTCGGAAAGCTTTACCTGATATCCTCCTTCCACCATGATTCCGCCCAATATCCGGCTGGTGAGCAAAGTCCCCTGCCCGCCTACGCCGACAATCATAATATTTTTAGTCATACTCTGTTCTCCATTCCAGTACCGCAGTTTTCCAGTTCTCTACTGTTTTCCAGTACCGCAGTTATATTTATTTTGCTTCCCGCACCTCGATTGCATCAAATTTGCAGAGCTGCGCGCACAGCCCGCATCCGTTGCACATGGACGCATCAATCTTCACCGTGCCGTCCTCCTGTTTTGTCAGCGCAGGACAACCGGGTTTTAAGCAGGCGCCGCACTTTTTACATTTTTCAGGAATCGCCACACATTTATTCGGGAATACCTGCCCCTTTAATAACGCACAGGGAGCCGTCACAATGATCACGGAAACCGCATCTCTTGCCACTTCCTCTTTCACCGTTTTCTCCAACGCCTCCACATCAAAAGCGTTCACTTCCGTCACATGCCCGATCCCCATCGCCTTGCAGAGATGATAAATACTGATTGCCGGGACCGTATCACCCTGCAGCGTCTTTCCTGTCGCCGCATGGTCCTGATGCCCCGTCATGCCGGTCGTGGAATTATCCAAAATCAGCACCGTACCGGTTCCCTGATTGTATACCATATTCATCAGCGAATTGACGCCCGTATGCATAAAAGTGGAATCTCCGATAACTGCTACCCAGTTCTTTATGTAATCTTTCCCCTTTGCCTTTTCCATGCCGTGCAAAGTGGAAATACTTGCTCCCATACAGATCGTCGTCTCAATCACATTCAGCGGCGGCACGGCCCCCAGCGTATAACAGCCGATGTCTCCTGCCGCGTGCAGTTTTAACTTGTTTAATACCCAAAACGTACTCCTGTGAGGACAGCCCGGACAAAGAATCGGCGGACGGTTCGGCACCTGTGCGGCCTCCCGAATCTCCTGCTTCTCCTTTAAAACCGCCTCCCGCAGCATATTGGCACTATATTCGCCCTGAAGGGTAAACAGTTCTTTCCCCTCACAGGCAATACCCCAGGACCTGATCTGCTCCTCGTAGACAGGCTCTAACTCTTCAAAGATGATTAATCTGTCCACTTTTGCCGCAAATTCCTCAATCAACTTTCTCGGCAGCGGATGAACCAGCCCCAGTTTCAACACCGACGCCTCCGGGCACGCCTCCCTGACATACTGATAAGCGATGCCGCTTGCCACAAATCCAATGGATAAATCCCGATATTCCGCCCGGTTGACCGCCATCTGACAGCTATCCTCCGCCAGTTTTTTCATGCGCCCCTCCACATACACATGGCGCCCCTTGGCATTTGCCGGCATCATCACATATTTTGCCGGATTTTTCGCATAAGGCTTATCCTCCGGCTCTACCCGCTCTTCCAATATTACCGGTCCCTGAGAATGAGACAGACGTGTTGTCGTCCTCACAATGACAGGCGTGTCATATTCTTCACTGAGTGCAAAAGCAAGTTTGGTAAAATCCTTTGCCTCCTGAGAATCGGAAGGCTCCAGCACCGGCACATGCGCCGCCCTTGCCACACAACGGGTATCCTGCTCATTCTGGGAACTGTAAAGCCCCGGATCATCCGCCGCCACCAGCACAAGTCCGCCGTTCACGCCCGAATAAGACGCCGTATAGAGCGGATCGCTTGCCACGTTCACACCCACATGCTTCATGGAACACATGGCACGCACGCCGCTGATGGATGCTCCGATCGCAACCTCCGCCGCCACCTTCTCATTCGGCGACCACTCCGCATAAATGTCTCCTTTATATTGTACAATATTTTCACTGATCTCCGTACTCGGCGTCCCGGGATACGCGGCGGACACCTTCGCTCCCGCCTCATATGCCCCTCGTGCAATAGCCGCATTTCCGAGCATGATTTTCACTTCTGACATATAAATTCCATCCTTTCGTAACTTTCTAAACCTTTTACTATCATATCTTATTACAGCCCGAATTTCATCTATCTTTTCTTTCCATCATAGTTTTTTAGTTATTTTGCACAAGATTTGATGCGAATTTTCATGAAAAATGCCGAATGAATCCCCCACCCTTATCAACCTGTAACCCTCCGGGCAGGGGGCAGATATTACTTGCAGATACAACCCATAAAAAATTCAGATGTCCAATTCAGACATATTGACCGACAGATCCTCATAAATATTTACTTTTATACTATCATGAAAAGTAAAGGTTTCCACACGAAAATCCGTCTGCTCCAGAGAGTAAACAAAAATTTTCTTACTCTGCGGATCTACGATCCAATATTCCCTCACTCCTGCGTCAAGATAAAGTTTTAACTTGCGCACATAATCATGGCTGGCTGTGCCGGGCGAGACAATTTCAATGATCCAGTCTGGCGCACCGCTGCACCCTCTGTCCGTAAGTTTACTGTGATCACAAATAACACTGATATCCGGTTCCACAATATTCCCGTCATTACATAATTTAACAGCAAAAGGAGCCGGATAAACGCGGCAGGCACTGCCCTTTTTCCTGATATAATTATTTATCTCCGTATATAATTCCCCCAGTATCGCCTGATGAATCCTTGACGGAGCCCCCTGATAATAAATCTGGCCCCCGATCAATTCCGCACGAATGCCTTCAGGCAGTTTATAATAATCGTCTTCCGTATAAAGTTCGGATTGTGCCAATTCCATCATCGTCCCCCTACCGATAAAGCATCAAAGTCATTACTTATTTTCTCATATATGCTCACTGCATATTTCATTTATATATAATACTATAACAAACAAGCTACAGGAAATAAAGTGAAAGATATTCTCAATCCCGGCAAAACGCCGAAAGAATCCCCCGCCTCATCAGTTTCTCACCTCTCCAAGCAGGGGCACAAAAGATTATATAGATTTGATTTATTTAAAACAATGGAAATTGCCGAAAGGTTTTCCTTATGTTTTATTATTAGAAGCGGCGTCAGTGACACTGCCTTAAGAGCTTAAAAAACATATAGTCAAAAATGATTAATCACTTTGTTTAATAGTTCCTTTCTAATTTCGGTTAATTTAACCAAATAATTTATTCACATTTTCAATATATATTATTATAACTCAACTTAATAACTTATTCCATTTGTCACATTGAATAGTTCGTGCCTTACCCCGTTTAAAATAGCATAATGTGTACAACTGATACGATATTGTACTCCCTTTTCAGCAGAACTTGTTGACACATTCATCGCATAATCATTACTATTAGTCACATAATCTCCAGAATGTGTTCCAACCAATGTCCATTTCCCATTTACATATTTTTCAACTCTAATATTTTCTACACCTATTTTACTAGCTGTAACAGTGGAACCAGTGGTAATTGATCCTTTCACCCCATTAGCATTAACCGAAATACCTATTGTACAATCAGACAGTGTTACTGCCTTTTCACTTCTATTACCAGAAATATCATAAATACCATGTCCTATATTATCACCTGTCAATTCCTGATACGGACTTAAAATAAGTGTTTCCACATTTTCTTGTGCTCGGGCAATCATACCCATACTACCACTGCATACCATAATAGTTCCACATAAAGCAATAAACAATCTTTTAATCTTAGTTTTCATATTATCCTCTTTCTTTTGTACCCTTGAATGATTAATCATTTTGCTTATATATTTCCTTTATAAATAAAAATGTAACAAATTAATACTTATCTACCCTGAAAATGAGTTAATCCTTCCTTTACTTTTATTATCTCTTCCAATGCAATATTTCCACTAATCCTAAAAAAAATATTTTCCACAGAAACCATACATATATACTCATCCTTACATTGATAACATAGTATATTATCACTTGAATATTCTGGCAATAATATATATGTCTCCTCATCTATTGCCATCTCTCTATATGGGTCTGAACTATCCTCCCATATAGTTACTGAAATCAGCAAATGTCCATTTCCCTCATTATAGTAATTCGCTTTCATCCTCCTTCGATTATTCAACTCATAATAATTTATTCCATATAATTTATATCCTTTTGGAATGTATTCTGGTGCAGATATTCTACTTTTTATATCACTATCTAAATCCACCCATGAATCATAAAATATACCTATATCTTTCCCACCACTAATTATGATCTCCTCCGCATCCCCCTCCTTCACAATCTCCAACACACCAACTTCTTCCAGAATCATCGTAAACAAAGACTTATCTTCTCTTGCATAAGTCACCATATTCAGAGATAACAATGCCGCACCAAATCCGGCAATAAAAACCATCGCCGCCCGATACCCTCTCCCATGAAACAAAGAAATTGTTCCATCTCTCCGCTTTGCCTTCCGAATCCTTTTACAGATATGATCCGTTCTGTCCTCGTCACATTTTTCTCTTTCAGCCTCTTCTTCCCGAATCTTCAGCATAATCTTTTCATATGCTTCCTCTTTTGTCATATGAGGCTCTTTTATCGGCGAAAGCTTCTGGAGCATAACACAGATAGCATCTACCTCCTCCGCGTCAAATTCCTCCTCCGTTGCCTCATCTCTGTACCAGCAAAGCCGCTTCTCCAGTTCCTCTATAAGATATTTGTCATGATCAGCCATCAAACAATTCCTGCCTTTCTTTCGCCTGCAAATTTACTTTATGAAATGTACTATTGTACAGGCACCATTTATTAAGGCGGAGCTTTTTGTTTTACATTCCCTGTCATACTATTTTATATAAACAGCCTTTCAAAATACAATATAGCATGAAACACCGCTTCTAATTGATATATTATAAGTACAGATCAGAAACATCTGCTCACTGATTTCATATTGTAAACCAGACGCAGATTAAAACAACAAGCCAGCCCACTGCAATGTCTTCTTTCAACTTCTTTTTCAATCTGGTCATCCTCATACGAATGCCGCCTTTGTCCAGGTTATACTTCTCTGCTACTTCCACGGAGGTATATCCATTCAGGTAATAATCACAGAGCATCTCATATTCCACTTCACTGACAGAAGATTTGATCGTTTCCGCCAGCTCAATTTCTTCGTACAAGTGCTCACCGCTTTTCTCGTCCACCAAAGTATCGTATTTATCATTCAGAAGACAATATTTTCCATCTCTTGATCTCAGTTTCAGCATCTTGAATTTTGCTGTGTTATATAACCATCCCATTTTATTCGGATGTTCCAGCAACACTTCAATCTTTCTATATGCTTCCAAAAAAGTTTCCTGTACAACATCTTCCGTAAACTCTTTGTTATTACATCCTCTGCTCACAAAAGTGTATACCCTTTCATAAGTTTCTTCCATCAGATCATTGAAAAATTTATCTTTTGTTTCCCTGTTCATTTCCATCAAATAACCCACTTACACAAATTCTAATCCCACCAGCCCCCTGCTCCCGTATATGGAGCCACTTGGAAACATTTTACATAATAATAAAGTCATAGATTAAACTATACATGCGATAACCATTTAAAACCGATTATACTAAATAAATTTTCCCATTACAACTACTACTCCATCCGGCTAGTTCTCAAACTATAACCGGATACAGCTTGGCCAACTTAGTTCGTGCGTCCTGTGTCTTAAACTGCCAGTTGATTTT
>JAAWOG010000097.1 GCA_022799355.1 Lachnospiraceae bacterium
CCTTTTTTCTCTACATTGTATCACGCTTCTCTATCCTGTTAAAGTTTGCTTGCGCCCCAAGGGGCGGGGAATGTACCCACATATCATTCAAAAGAATATATGCTTTTGAAAGTAGTATAACAGAAGCGGTATGATCTGGCAAGCGGTTTTATTGTACACCGCCCGCCGTCAGCGCTTAATCTTTTCACTTTTTACAGGGATTGCCGTATCCTCTCCCGCTCCACAACCTGTCCAAACTCTTCAATATAATAATCCGAGAGGCGCCTTTTCTCCCGGTCCGAGTCCAGAGAGTAGGCATCCTGCACGGCACAGACCTTCATCCCCGCATTTTTTCCGGCCAGTATCCCCGCCGGCAGATCCTCAAACACAAGGCATTTCGCCGGATCAACCTGCAGTTTTTCCGCCACCGCCAGATAAATATCCGGCGCCGGCTTTCCCTTCCGCACCTCCGAGCCCGTCAGAATACAACCGATATACTCCGTCAGCCCGTGCACCCTCTCCATGGTCTCAATCAGTTCCCTGGAATTACTGGTGGCAATCCCCATTTTGATCCCCCTGCTTTTACACAACCGCATAAAATCCCGCACACCGGATTTCAGCGGCACTTCCTTTTCATATTTCTCCCATGCCATCTCATTCCAGTCCGCCATAATCTTCTCCACCGAATCCGCAATCCGAAAGCGTTTTCTGAAATAGTCGGCAGTCTCATAAAAACTCCGTCCTTCAATCTCCTCCTGCAAGGTATCGGGCAGGGAAATTCCGAACTTATCCAGATACTCCTTATCGATCCGCTTCCACATCCACATGGAATCGGCTATCGTCCCGTCCACGTCAAAGATCACAGCCTCGATATGTTCCAGAGAGGGACATTTATCCAAAAGCCCCTCCGTCTCCCTGTCTGTCAAAAACCGGTAATCCCCCGGCTCCAGATCCGTATCCAGATACAGCGTACCCATCCGCAGCCGTTTTAAGTGCATCACTTTATTTCCCACAGCCCCAAGCATCCGCTTCACCTGATGGTAACGCCCTTCCATAATGGACAGATGGATCTTTCCATCCTTCAGCACATTAACCCGCGCCGGCATCGTCGGTTTATCATCCCCGATATCCACGCCGCACTCCAGAGCCAAAATCTCCTCCCCATGGAGCGGCCTCTCCGGCGTCACCTCATAGGTTTTCACCACATGCTTCTTCGGGGAGAGCAGTTCATGGGCCAGCGCTCCGTCATTTGTAAGAAGCAGCAGCCCTTCCGTATCCTTGTCCAGCCTGCCCGCCGGAAACAGCCCCTTCGGAAAAGGCCGGCTCTCCCTCTCCTCCCATTTCTTTCTCAGAAAATCCAGCACCGTCTCCTCCCGCCTGTCCTCCGTAGCCGAAACGATACCCTGCGGCTTATAAAACATGATATATGTATGTTCTTCATGGATAACCTTTTGACCATTGCAGTCAATCACCGCCGTACTCTCCTCTATTTTCTCATCCGGTTTTTTACAGATTTCTCCGTTTACTCTGACCTGTCCTTTTTTGATCATCTCTTTTACACTGCTCCGTGTTCCGATCCCCGCATCGCAGAGATATTTATCCAATCGCATCATCCGCTCTCCATTTTATCCTTCGTGATCCGGCTCCTTCCCTGAAAGCCGGACTTCTAACTCACCTGTTCCAACATATACTAAACTAAACAGAAAAAATTGCCTGAAAACTATGAACAGAACCTGTAAAAAATCCTCTTTCCCCTCAATTTCCTCACTTTTTTCCGCCATACAGCTTCTTTTTTTACTTCTGCTTGCCGCCTCCATCCTCCGCTCTCCGGCAGACGCCTGCGCCTATGCCGCACTGGCTCTTAAACTGTGGTTTGAAAAAATGATTCCTTCCCTCTTCCCGTTTATGATAATTTCAGGACTGATCGTGAGACTGGGCTTCGGTAAAATCATATCCCTCCCGGTCTATCCCATTCTCGGAAGGCTCTACCGCATCAGCCGGACCATGTGTACAACGCTCCTTCTCGGCTTCCTCTTCGGCTTTCCCTTAGGCGCCAAAACCGTTGCCGAACAGTACGGTTTTAAGCAGCTGACAAAGCCCCAGGCACAGTATCTGCTCTCCTTCTGCAACAATATCGGTCCGGTCTACCTGCTCAGCTTCGCCCTGCCGCTCTCCGGCTTATCCGGCGATCATGAAAACCGTCTGCTCCGTCCGGTCATAACAGCCGCCTTTTTCGGGATTCCCCTGCTCTACGGACTTATTCTGCGCCATACGGTATACCGCAGGTTTTCTTTTTCCGCAGATCAAACCGCCGCCTGTTTTTCCGGCAAAACGCCCGCTTCTCTCAGCGCCGCATCCATCCGAAACGCAAAAGCGCTGTCTTTCGCGGGCTCTGTTCCCTGCCAAAAAACTTCCGCTCCCCTGACCGCCGCATCCGCAAAACCTCACAGTACTTCCTTCCTCTCCGCCCTGGATTTTTCCGTCACTTCCGCCTGCTCCGCCATCGCAAGGCTCGGCGGCTACATGGTCTTTTTTATGGTCTGCAACCTGCTTACCGGGCAGATATCCCACCTGCTGAACATACTCTTTCCTCAAATTTCCCCGGACAGCTTTACCGCCCTCGCGGCTCCCGTACTGGAAATTACCAGCGGCCTTTCCCTGGCAAAAGACATCCTCCCGCCTGCCCTTTTTATGACGATGCTCACTTTCGGCGGCATCTCCTGCTTTGCCCAGACCTACACCTGCATCCGGGAGACGGACTTATCCTTCGGTAATTACTGTTTTCACAAACTGCTCCAGAGCGTTATCGCCTTCTCCTTCTATACCCTGATTCTCTCTGCATTCTCTTCTTTTTCATAAGCTGCTGTATTTTCTGCTTTTTCCGCCATCTCGCCTTTGCGATAAGCAGAAGCACCAGGAGAGATACCAAAATGCCCAGCACCATCAGCCAGAGAAACTGAGAAACGTCGGAACCGCTGATCAGCGCCTTGTCTTTCTCCGCATCTTTCTTCTCATACCGTCCCATATCGATCTGATGTACATCACCGGAAGCCTCCACGGAGTCCGTACCTGCCGTATTATCTTCCGGCAGATCCTGCACATCACCGCCTCCCACCGTACCTGCCGTCTCCTGCCCCGAAACGCTGATCCCCGGCGTAATCCCATTATTCCCCTCATTTGTACTTCCTCCCAGGGCAGGGATTGTGACAACCTCCGTTTCCGTATCCAGGTCATAACCGTTGTAAACCCGGCATTTCAGCGCAATGTCCTGATCCGTAGGCACCTTTATCGTAAATTCCAGCTCATGTCCGGGCGCTTCCCACTTTTGCAGGCCACTGTAATTCAAGCCACCGTTGATACTGTAATCATAGTACAAAAGCCCGCTGTCCTCATCCTTTCCGGTAAGAAGCAGATTCACTTCCCCGGTCTCCTCCTTCACTCTCAGACAGGTCAGGGACACATCCACCGGCTCCGTATCATCGGGCTTCACCACCCGCTCCGGTACTTCCACCTTCGGCTTTTGAACATGCCGGTAATCCGCCCCCGTAGTCGGCGAATACAGACCATAATACTTAGCCACCGCCGTGGCATCCAGCACCCCCAGCCTCTTCAGCGCTTCCGTCGTCTCAAAGCGCCCCGCATCCTCCCTGTGGTCCAAATGACAGTGTTCAATAATGCAGGCAGGAATATTGTAATCCACACAGTGCTGGATCACACCATAATAATCCGTTCCGTCCTTGTTCAGCCTCGTCTTTACACCCCGCCGGTACAAATCCAGCGTATCCATCTCATCCAGACATAACTCCCCAAAGCTTTTTCCCTCGGCATAATACCTCCCGAATGCCGACACCCAGACCTCCGAACCGTAGAGCGTATGATTCTCCGACATATTAAAGTGAAGACAAAAGAAAAAGTCCGCCCCCACCGCTTTGGCATAATCCGCCCTCTGCTGGAGCGATAATTCCACATCCGTCGTCCTTGTCAGATAAACTTCCACTCCTTCATACTTTTTCAATTCCTCCGCCATGGCATTTGCCACCACCTGTGTCATATACTTTTCAGTATATTTACCATACTTTCCACCCAGATTTTCTCCGCCGTGCCCGGGATCAATTACAACCTTCACAGGCTCCGCACACACCGTATCCGCCGGCACAAGTATACAAAAGATCACCGGCAGCAGACAAAAGCCTGCGGCTTTGACCAGACTTTTCCATATTCTCTTCCATACCATTGCATATTTATGTTCCATACCCACTCCTCTGCTTATACTGATGAGTAATATTGAAAAGTAAAAAAAGACCGACTTCCTCGGAAACCGGCCATCTTCCACCTTTATCATGCTAACTCCCATTCGCCTTACATCAAATCCAGATCTTCCCTGGATTCCGCAGCACCTGTGCTGACCGGGCCGCTCTCCTCCAGTTCCTCCGGCATCAGCTCCCGCCTGTTGGTACTGATGATCTCCTGATATTGCTTCATATGTCCGATCAGATTCTCATAGTCCCCTGACGCGGTCTGAATCGAAGAGGCAACGATATTTTCCACATGGGAGAGCAGATCATCCGTATACTGCATCGCGGACATGCGCATCTCATTGGCTTCTAACACCGCTCTGTCCAGAATCTCCTGCGCCTGCCGGCTCGCCGCGCTTACCACCTCATCCGCCTGGGCATACGCCTGCTGCATGATCTGATGCTCACTGATCAGTTCCGTCCGCTGCACCGTGGTATCTTTGATAAGCTGTTCCGCCTTTGCCCTGGCATCATTTAAGATTTCTTCCTTATTTTGAATAATACGCTGATACCGCTTGATCTCATCCGGCGTTTTCACCCGAAGTTCCCGGATCAGCTCTTCGATTTCGTCTTTATTCACCAGAATCTTGTTGCTGCTGAATGCCTGATATTTGCAACTGTCAATATACTCTTCAATTTCATCGATTAACTGCTCTATTCTGCTGCTCATTCTCACTCCGTTTTCATACTTATTTCCACAGGACAGGCAATCTGCCTTCTTTTACCGATCTTTCTTTCCCGGATATCAGTGCCCGTATTTTTCATACATCATATCCCGCACAAAATCAGGCACACACTTGGAGATATCCCCCTTAAACATGGCGATCTCCTTCACCGTGGAAGAACTCAGATAAGCATATTCCAGGCTGGTTGTCAGAAACATCGTATCCAGATGCCCGTCGGACAATATCCTGTTCGTCTGGGCAATCTGCAGTTCATACTCAAAATCCGTGATCGCACGAAGCCCTCTGATCGATACATAAATATTGTTTTTTCTCGTATAATCAACCAAAAGCCCGCTGAAAGAATCCACCTTCACATTGGAATATTCCTTTGTCGCCTCTTCCAGCATTTTAACACGTTCCTCCACCGAAAACAATGGTGTCTTCATTTTGTTATCCAGAACGCTGACCGTCAGCTCATCAAAAATCTCCGCCGAACGCCTGATAATATCCAGATGCCCATAGGTAACCGGATCAAAACTGCCGGGATAAACCGCTGATTTCATCTGCCGCCTCCTTTATTATAGCACGCCTTTTCTCAAAAAAACATGTTTATTTGTTTTATAAGATTTTTCTTTTTCGACAATAAAACCGTAATCTTTTGCAAATCCAAAGTCCCTTTTCAGATCCGCCTCAAAAACAAGCAGGGTATCTTCCGTCACGTAACTGATATCCTTCAGCACGGACAACAGTTTCTCATAATGCCCGCCCTCATAGGGAGGATCGGCAAAAATCACCCCCGCCTCCTTCTCATGGATGCCGTACAGCGCCGTATACACATCCTGTTTCAGAAGCACCGCCTCTTCCGTCATCTTCGCAAATTTCACATTGTCCGAGACACAGGCAAAAGCCTCCCTGCCGTTCTCCGCAAAATATGCTTTCTTCGCCCCTCTGCTGAGCGCCTCAATCCCGATCTGCCCGCTGCCCGCAAACAGATCCAGAAACACGCACCCAGGCAGATACGGCATCAGCATATTAAACAATGTCTCCTTGATTCTGTCCGAAGTAGGCCTGGTCTGGGGGCCCGCCGGTGTTTTAAGCGGCAGGCTCCTCGCCTTCCCTGCTATGATCCTCATATATGTTATCTTCTCTCTTTCTCTTTCTATGATGCGGCTTGCGCACTCGAAGTTTTATCAAAAACAAATTTAATATGTCTCCGTTTCAGACTCTCACCTTCACGCCCTTCCCCGCTCTTGCGCCGGACTTCAGTTTTCCGAGCTCTATCTTCTTCCCTTTATACTCGATTGTCTGCTCCATTCCTGCCCTCGTATAATATACCGCCTCAAGATAGTCCCCGTCTCCCAGCTTCATTCCCTTTGTGCCCACGGCAGCCTTCTTCATGGCAGAAATTTCCTCCACCGAAAACCGCAGAAAATAGCCGTCCTTCGACTGCAGCACAATATTTTTCTGGTCGATCAGCGGTTCCACGCTGAGTACCTCATCGCCCTCTAAAAGTTTTGTGGATGCCACGGTGCGCTTCATCACATCAAACTCTCCGCCGTCCACCACCTTCACCATGGACTGTTTTGTGACAAACAGTACCCTGTAAAGATTTAACTCCGTCTGGCTGGTGGCATAGATCAGGTTTTCCTTCTCAATGTTGAAATTGCTGATATTGTCCACCGGCACGCCCTTATCCCGGAACTTTCCGAAGTGCACGTCCGCCGCCTTTATCGTGTGGAGCTGCCCGCCGGAAGTAAACAGACAAATCCTGCCCGTATTTTTACAGGGGAACACATACCGGTTCTCCGCATCCGCAGCCTCCTTATTTCTCTCATAAGCAGCCACATCCACCGTCCTGCAGTAGCCGAAGCGGTCCATCAGGAAGATCACTTCCATCTCCTCTATCTTCTTTTCCTCAAAAACAGCCTCCGCGCCATTTTCAATTACGGTCCTGCGCTTCTTCCCGTAGGATTTTTTCAGTTTATCCAGTTCCTGCACGATCACCTGCGCCATGGAATCCCGCCTGTCCAGAATATCCTCATAGCGGTAGATATTTGCCATGGTCTCCTCATGGTCTTTGATCAGCGCCTGCAGTTCCAGCCCGATCAGCTTATAGAGCCGCATCTCCAGAATCGCGTTCGCCTGTTTTTCCGTAAACATCAACTGCGCCGCCATGGCTTTTGACGCCTTAGAGCGGAATTTGATCCCTTCCGTTTTGCCCTCCACCAGACAGGCTTTCGCCATGGGCCTGTCCTTGGAACCACGGAGAATCTCAATCACAAGGTCGATCACATTGCAGGCCTTGATCAGCCCCTCCTGGATCTCCTTTTTCTCCAGCTCCTTCTCCAGAAGATTCGTATACTTTCTGGTTGCCACCTCAAACTGAAAGTCCACGCATTCTTTGATAATAGCCTTAAGCCCCAGCGTCTCCGGCCTTCCATGACTGATGGCGAGCATATTTACGCCGAAGGTGTCTTCCAGCCTGGTCTTTTTATAGAGCATATTGATAAAGTTATCCACATCCGCATCTTTTCGCAGTTCGATAACGATCCGGATGCCCTCCTTGGAGGACTGGTTCGTAATATCAACGATATCCTGCGTCTTTTTTGTCTCCGCAAGCGCCGCTACATCGGATAAAAACTTTCCGATGCCCATGCCGATCATCGTATAGGGGATCTCGGTGATCACCACATTGGATTTTCCGCCTTTCCCCTTTTCGATCTCCACTCTGCCCCGCAGCCTGATCTTGCCCATGCCCCTCTCGTAGATCTCCGGCAGTTCATCCTTGTTGATTACAATACCGCCGGTAGGAAAATCCGGTCCCTTTATATGCCGCATCAGTTCCCGCGTTGTCACGTTATGATCGTTCATATACGCCTTGACCGCATCGATCACTTCCCCCAGGTTATGGGGCGGAATGCTGGTTGCCATACCAACGGCAATTCCCTCCGAACCGTTGACCAGAAGGTTCGGCACTTTCACCGGCAGCACCGAAGGCTCTTTCTCCGTCTCGTCAAAGTTGGGGATAAAATCCACCACATCCTTGTCAAGGTCCGCCAAAAACGCCTCCTCCGTAATCTTCTCAAGGCGCGCTTCGGTATAACGCATCGCCGCCGCTCCGTCCCCCTCGATATTACCGAAGTTGCCGTGCCCGTCCACAAGAGGCTGTCCCTTTTTAAATTCCTGCGCCATCACCACCAGCGCGTCATAGATCGAAGAATCTCCGTGAGGATGGTATTTACCCATCGTATCGCCCACGATCCTGGCGCATTTCCTGTAGGGGCGGTCCGAGCGGATGCCCAGTTCATGCATATCATAGAGCACCCTCCTCTGCACGGGTTTTAGTCCGTCCCGCACATCCGGCAGCGCCCTCGCCACGATAACGCTCATGGCGTAATCTATGTAAGATTTCTGCATCACCTCGGAGTATTCTGTTTTTATGATCCTGTCCTGTACCATCTGTCCCTCACATCTGATATAACAATTTAAAAGTCATACACAATGACCGTGCCGTGTTCCATCGAAAATTCCACCGCCTGCCATAAAATAGAAAAAGCAAACTTCGCTAAGGATTCCGTTTCGTATGCTTCATGCATCTCCATCTCCTGATATCCCTCTTCCCTGCTGTACGAGGCATCCGCCGGATAGCCTTCGGTCGTGCTCCATGAAATGATCGTATCCCTGTCCGCATTCCACTCAAAAGTATTATATCTCTCTAATTCCGCAAGAAGCAGCGCATTTGTCGCCAACGGGCTTTCTTCCGAATTAGGCAGTACATACTGAAACATAATATTCCGATCGATGGGAAGCCACCAGCCGTTTCCGTCAAACAGCGATACTTTAAAATCCTTTGTCTCAAGGAATCCCTTTACAATAGGATGTTCATAGATATCCATATCTTTTTCTATTGTGGCAGGTACTTCTTTATCGGTATATTTTGCCGAAATATAAAGTAATAATGCGTTTATTGCGTCCCAATCCGGTTTATCGGTATAATACGGGGTGACATCATAATCCTCGTTCCACAATGGTACGGGATCTAATTCAAGTCCGTCGATAATATTATCCCGCCACCGGGTTACCGCTTCTTTCACCTCTTCGATCGAAAGTTCTTCCTGCTGCTGCGCCCGGATCATCTGAAATCTCAATCCGTTCGCTTCCGCAAACTGCTGTGTCGCCGTTTTCCAATTGTGAGTATAATATCGTGTCAGCGTTCCCGCGTATATATCAAGCCCCATTTTTTATTCCTCTCCATCTGCATCTAAATAATTTTGGATATGACGTAATATGATACCTGTTCTCCGGTTCTTTTTCCGGTTCCGGAAGCTTTTCGTCATGCTCTCGATGCAGAGTTGCTGTTCCGTTAAACCTTCCGATAAACCGGAATTTTATTTTTCTTTCTTAATCAATATTCGTCCCATTCAGTCCGACTAAATATATCCGAAATTAAGGTTTTATCTTCACATGCTTTCTTGAAAAGAAGAATAAAGTTTGCCAACGCTTCTTTGTCTTCCGAATTGGCACAGAACATATCTGCTTCGGGATCAAAAGTGATTTTTTCTCGTAACTCCGGACACTTCTCGTTCAAAAACGCATGAGCCAAACTGGCCCAATCATAACCATTACCTATGAAACCATCCTCTGCACGAGCATCAAAAATATCTTGTAGGTATTCTTCACCTACGGTTAAACAGACAGATGCGCCTGTGCTTAGCTTCACCCAGTAGAAAGGCTTGATTTCTGTTTCAAACTGTTCTGTAATTTCCATTTTTGCTCTCCTGTCAAATTTTTCATAACAATTTTTCAATCCAATAAATGCCCCGCCTGATAAGAGCATTCCAGATAACTTGGATTCTGATAATAAACATCCGTCTGAAAATCAGATATTTTATCACTGATAAAGGAAGAAAAAATGCCAAGCAGTTCGTCAATTTCTTTTCCCTCCTCTGCACAGTCTTCAATCATAATGCAGTACAGCTTTCCGATATCCTGAAAACCGGGAACCGTATATTTGCATTCGGTAATCGTATCAAAATCGCCTTTTGGGATCTTATACTTCTCAATTAATTCATCACTTACCTGTTCAAAGGAAAGGCAGTGATTTACTTCCGCATCATACAGCTGCTTATCAATCCCTTCCCGCCCCAAATATTTAACAACAGTGCCGCGCTTATTTTGTGTCTGCCGCGCAATATATTCAATTAAAGAACAAACATAAAAAAAATCATTTTTTTGTTTTTCTGTCATATACGAGTTCACTCCTGTCAAAAGTCAAACAATTAAGTGCCGACAATGTATGAAAACTGATCTGATGTGTGGGATACCGGAATTCTGCCAGTACCCAAAACTGCCTGCGGTTTTTCCTTCCTGCCCACTCTACACATCCAGCTCCGCTTCCGTCGCATTCTCGCAGATAAACTGCTTCCGCGGCGGCACCTCCGTCCCCATCAACATTATCTTATTCCATTGAAATCATCTTAATCTTTCCGTCGCTACCCAATCCCAAAAACGCGGATTCTCATAAAAAAATACCACTCTATCCTCTGTAATAAACCAACTCCAATTTTGGGAGTCATAACCGCCTCCGCCTGTTACTGCTCCGGTCTGCTCCCCAATCTCTTCGTCAGAGTCATCGATAAACCGCTCCACGGTAACGATCTCTCCTGTGCTGCAGTCGATCGTCACGCCCTCCACCGCAGAGTATGGATGCGCCGCGCCATAATAATCGACATCATTGAACACCAGACTGACATAATCATCACCGACATAGGTGACATAGAAAAATATCAGCGATTCATATGGCACTCCCGGCGCATCTTCATGGGAACCGCCCGCATAGGGTTCTGAATCCAGACGATAGCTCTCTTTTTTGGCATCATAGTAAGATTGTAAAGTTTTATTCAGGATCGCCGGATAAGCCTCATCAAAGTAAAAACACTCCATATCGTAGTAAAAGAAGGTACTGCCACTTTGATTCTTAAACTCTTCATGTTCCAGTTTTACATCTCCATATTTCGTTTCTTCATGAATGACCTGTTCATATGACGTAATATGATACCTGTTCTCCGGTTCTTTTTCCGGTTCCGGAAGCTTTTCGTCATGCTCTC
>JAAWOG010000098.1 GCA_022799355.1 Lachnospiraceae bacterium
TAAAAGTAATGATATTCGACAGCGAATTTCTACATATCTGATTCCTATCAGCAAAGATTATTTCTCTAAAGACACAAGATTATTTACAGCCTCAAAAAACTTCAAAAACCATTTGCAGCAGATGCCAGATAATCCTTGATCTGGATGAAGCACATGGAAATCTTTCTTTTTTATGGAAACAGGGTTATGACAGGGCGGGATGGTCAATATCTGTCCCGCCGCTCTCTGTTTCAGCTTTTCGCTGCCCGATAAAACGGAAGCTGACATTTCATTCTTCGGGCGTATAGAGATAACATCCTTTCATATGGTCATTTACCATGCCGATTGACTGCATATAAGCGTACACAATCGTACTGCCTACAAATTTGAAACCGCGTTTTTTCAGATCTTTACTGATTTTGTCCGAAAGCGGTGTTGTTGCAGGAAGTTCAGCTATCGACCGGAAATGGTTATGGATAGGTTTGTGATTGACATAAGACCAGATAAATGCATCAAAACTGCCATATTCTTCCCGGACTTTGATAAATTGCCCTGCGTTTATGATCGCCGACCTGATCTTTAAGCGATTGCGGACGATTTTTGCATTTTGCATTAACTCTTCCACTTTGGCTTCATCGTAGAGCGCGATTTTCTGGTAATCAAACTGATCAAAGGCTTCCCTGAAAGCCGTTCTTTTATTTAATATCGTCAGCCATGATAATCCCGCCTGCATACCTTCCAGAATCAGCATCTCAAATAGTTTTCTGTCGTCGTGGACCGGTATCCCCCATTCCTTGTCATGGTATTCCTTATAGAGATCCGTAGTTGCCCATGAACATCTTTCTCTGTCATCTGTTTTCATAAAAGCCTCCATTTTGTAACTCCCGGGTTATCGACAACAAGTATAGCATATCTTTGCGGCGAAAACAAACTCAGGCGGGCAAATTTCCGGAAACGATTGTAAAACAAAATGAGAAATGCTAAGATAAAACTGTTAAATTCAGAGTAACGCCAGGAAAAAGGAGACCATTATGTCAATTAAAGCAGATTACCATTTACATTCCCATCACTCCGGGGACAGCGACGCTCCGATGGAGGAGATGGTGAAAAACGGCATTGCCGCGGGGCTGGAGGCTATGTGTTTTACGGAACATGTGGATTTTGATTTCAGGCCCCTGGGGAAGGAACAGAGCGATAAGTTTGAGCTGAATGCGGATTCCTATCTCTATGAACTGCTGAACCTGAAAAAGAAATATGAGGATCAGATCGAGCTGCTCTTTGGGCTGGAAGTAGGTATGCAGCCCCATACGGCAAGGGAGAATGTCCGTTTTGTCAAGGAGCACGAGTATGATTTTGTGATCGCTTCGGTCCATGTATGCGGCGGTAAAGATCCCTATTATCCGGAATATTTTGAGGGAAAAGAGGAGGAAGAGGCGCTCCGGGAATATCTGGAGGAGACTTTCAGAAACATAAAGGTGTTCGGGAATTTTGACTGCCTTGGTCATTTGGACTATATCATACGCTACTGCAAAAAAATGGACAGGCAGTATGAATACGCGAAATATAAAGATATCATAGACAAAATTCTTTCTTATTTAATTGACCGGGAGAAGGCGCTGGAATTGAATACGGCCGGAATCCGGAAAGGGATGACGGAAATGAATCCCGCCCGGGAGGTGCTTGTGCGTTACCATGAGTTAGGCGGTGAGCTGATCACCATAGGCTCCGATGCCCACAGGGTTGGCGAGGTGGCTTCCGATTTTGATAAGGCGGAGGAACTGCTGAAGGCGGCCGGTTTTGGGTATTATACGGTATACAACGGCAGGATCGCGATGATGAAGAAACTGTAGACATCGGACAGAGGAGAAAAAGAGGAGGGAGGAAATTCGGTGAGATGCATATTGATGAATAAAAATATGCCTGTGGCAGAATTGGAATTAGATGACGACACTGCGGCAATATTAAAAGTAGTGAAGAATTACGAGCTGGATTTTCGCCCGGTTGGAATAGAGGTAAAGACAGGTATTCCCAATAAAAGAGATTTGAATGAGTGGTGGTTCGGCAGAGGTATTCCGGCAAGCAGATCGGGAATCAGAGAGGCATTGGAACAGCTTGGCGTCCGGCATTCGGAGCAGTTGCTGCTTAGGTGTTACGGGCTGAGTCTGTCTGACCAGTATTGGATGAAGCCTGTGGACAGTGAACTGAAATGGAAAGACATTAATTTTTTCGAACATGATTTTTCGGATGATGTAGGCAATATTCTGTTTGGCGGGCGGGCAGGGAGAGATATTAATCTGATGTCTCCCTGTAATACCTCGGATGGTTGGCTGAAAAAGAAGTGGAAGATCATAGACAAAAAAAGATGTTTGATAAAAGCCGGCAGTCATCCTTATATGCAGGAGCCGATCAATGAAGTATTCGGAACAAGGCTGCATCAAAGGCTGGGCGGTAAAAATTATGTGACTTACAAAGTGCTGTGGGAGGATGGTGTTCCCTACAGCGTATGCAAAAATTTTATTGATGCCGGTACGGAGCTGGTAAGCGCAGTCCATATTAACCGCAGCATGAAAAAGAGAAGTCAGGTTTCTTCGTATGAGCATTTCATAAGTGCCTGTGACAGGCTTGGCATTCCGGGGATGAGAGAGTTTATGGATTACATGCTGGTATTTGATTATTTGATGGCAAATACGGATCGGCATTTCGGTAATCTGGGAGCAATCCGGGATGTGGAAACTCTGGAATGGAAGGGACCGGCGCCGGTATTTGACAGCGGAACAAGCCTCTGGCATGATAAACTTACGAGAATGATCCATCCGTTGGAGGAAATAGAGACAAAGCCTTTCTGTCCCAATGCTTCGAGGCAGATAAAACTGGTTTCGGACTTTAGCTGGATTCCGTTTGATGCACTGCGGAACCTGGAGGCTGATATCATGGAACTTTTTGTGCCTACGGAATTTATGGATGAGGAACGAATAGAGACTCTGGCGAATGCCGTAACCGGCAGAGTGGAAGAATTACGGGATATGGAAGCAGCGCGGAAAAAACGGTATGCGTCCGGAAATGTTTAATGGAAAATATGAAAATTAAATAAAATAAATAAGGGGGATTCCTATGAAACTGGAAGATTTAACTGCGCTTGGCACAAAAGCCGGCAGCCTGTTAAAAGACATGGCATCAGAAAAGGCGGCGGATGCCGCAAAGGAGAGGGCGGAAGCATTTAAGAAAATCTGTGCGCTGATTCCGAACAAGGTAGACAATGATACGGTGATCAGCGTCCTGGATCTGATGCGCAAACAGCAGAAAGTCGTGAAAAAGGATTTTTCGTCTCATCAGGCAAAAAATGAGGAGGCTTTTCAGAAACATGCTGCTGTGATTACAAAGAATAAGGGCTTTGTGGAAGATCAGAACAGCTATACGGATATGGCGTACGGTGATGCCACGATGCAGTATTCGGGCTGTGAGATTTTTGCGACCTACAACGCGATCTACAGTATCACGGGGAAAGCCGTGATGAGTTTGGCGAAAATGATTTCCGAATATGAGAAGGACGGCATGGTGCTTTCCGGCAAGTTCGGTACGGCGCCCAAAGCGATCAAGGACTTCCTTGATAAACACGGTTTTAAGACGGAAATGACCACCGATGAGGCGGACTTTGACAGTTTCGGGAAAAAGTTCCAGAGTCTGATCCTCACCATGTATAATGACAAGGATGATATCAGCAAGGAAGTACATACCGTAAACATTTCCAAAGAAGGCGGAAAATATCTGGCCCATAATGTGTACTGCAACGGAAAAGTAGTGGGACCGGAGGCTTCCGTGAAAGCGCTGATCGGTAAGATGAACAACGGAAAAGCAAAGGGAATTTCCCTGATCGGCGTTTCCAAAGCGGTATAAAGGGAAGCGGGATTGGCTAATTGCAAAATTTTCCTAAAATATCGAAAAATATGGTAATTACATCTTGAATTTTAAAACCAGATTGGGTAAAATACTAGTGTTGACAAAATTTTGACAGACAAACTCCGAGTGATGGGGCAGCCTGTCGGAAAAAATATAAATTTTTTTAGGAGGGACTAAAAAATGGCAGTAAAAGTAGCAATCAATGGTTTTGGCCGTATCGGTCGTCTTGCATTCAGACAGATGTTTGGTGCGGAAGGTTATGAAGTTGTAGCGATCAACGATCTGACAACTCCTTCCATGCTGGCACACCTGTTAAAGTATGACTCTTCTCAGGGCAGATATGTTGCTGTTGGCGAAGAAGATCAGGTAACAGCTGATGACGAAGCAGGCACGATCACAGTAAAAGGCCAGACAATTAAGATTTACAAAGAGCCCGATGCTAACAATTGTCCTTGGGGCGAGCTTGGCGTAGACGTAGTTCTGGAGTGCTCCGGTTTCTATACCTCCAAAGCAAAAGCTCAGGCACACATCAATGCAGGCGCTAAGAAAGTTGTTATTTCTGCTCCCGCAGGAAACGACCTTCCTACCATCGTTTTCAACGTAAACCACGATACACTGACAAAAGAAGATACTATCATTTCCGCAGCATCCTGTACAACAAACTGCCTGGCTCCTATGGCAAAGGCTCTGAACGACCTTGCTCCCGTTGAGTCCGGTATTATGTGCACAATCCATGCTTATACAGGCGACCAGATGATCCTTGACGGTCCTCAGAGAAAAGGCGATAAGAGAAGAAGCCGTGCAGGCGCTATCAACATCGTTCCCAACTCCACAGGCGCAGCTAAGGCTATCGGTCTTGTTATCCCTGAACTGTCCGGCAAACTGATCGGTGCTGCTCAGCGTGTTCCGACTCCGACAGGTTCTTCCACACTTCTGTTCGCAGTTGTTAACAAAGCTGTGACAAAAGAAGAAGTGAACGAAGCTATGAAGGCAGCAGCAAACGAGTCCTTCGGTTACAACACGGACGAGATCGTTTCCTCCGACGTTGTAGGTATGAGATTTGGTTCCCTGTTCGATGCTACTCAGACAATGGTTAGCCCTCTGCCGGATGGCAAGACACAGGTAGAAGTTGTTTCCTGGTATGACAACGAGAACTCCTACACAAGCCAGATGGTTCGTACAATCAAGTACTTCGCTGAGTTAGGTTAATTGATTCAGGAAGCAATCTTTAAGTTAATGTAAGAGACTATGAGGTCCGGTCCACTAAGGGCCGGGCCTTTTATCATGAGTCCGCGAATGCGGAACCAAAAAAAGCATGAGCCGCGAATGCGGAACTGGAATAGGAGGAATTTAGAAATGGGTTTAAATAAGAAATCCGTAGATGATATCAATGTAAAGGGAAAACGCGTGCTGGTAAGATGCGATTTTAACGTGCCTCTGAAAGACGGCGCGATCACAGACGAGACACGTATCGTAGCGGCGCTTCCCACAATCAACAAACTGATCGCTGACGGCGGCAAGGTAATTCTCTGCTCCCACCTCGGCAAAGTAAAGAACGGCCCCAACGAAGGCGAATCTCTGGCTCCTGTAGCGAAGAGGCTTTCCGAGAAGCTTGGCAAGGAAGTAAACTTTGTTTCCGATTATAATGTGACGGGCGAAGCGGCAACAAAGGCAGTGGAAGAGATGAAGGAAGGCGATGTAGTCCTTCTGCAGAATACCCGTTTCCGCGGCAAAGAAGAGACAAAGAACGGCGAGGAGTTCAGCAAAGAGCTGGCTGACCTGGCTGATTATTATGTATGCGACGCATTCGGTTCTTCCCACAGAGCACATGCTTCTGTGGAAGGCGTGACAAAGTTCATCAAGGAAAAAGGCGGCGAGAACGCGGTAGGCTATCTGATGCAGAAAGAGATCGATTTTCTGGGCAATGCAGTAGAGAATCCGGTAAGGCCTTTCGTAGCGATCCTGGGCGGTGCAAAAGTTGCGGATAAGCTGAATGTTATCAATAATCTGCTTGAAAAATGCGACACGCTGATTATCGGCGGCGGCATGGCTTATACATTCCTGAAAGCAAAAGGCTATGAGATCGGTACTTCTCTGGTAGACGAAGAGAAACTGGATTACTGCAGAGAGATGATGGCGAAAGCGGAGGAGAAGGGCAAAAAGCTCCTGCTTCCCGTAGATACCACTATTGCGGCAGATTTCCCGAATCCTATTGATGCCGAGATCGCGGTGGAAGTAGTTCCTTCTAACGAGATTCCCGCGGATAAGATGGGACTGGATATCGGTACGGAAACAGCGAAACTTTATGCAGATGCTGTAAAATCCGCTAAGACAGTTGTATGGAATGGTCCTATGGGCGTGTTTGAAAATCCTGTTCTTGCGAAAGGAACCATCGCCGTAGCACAGTCTCTGGCTGATACGGACGCTACGACCATCATCGGCGGCGGCGATTCCGCAGCGGCAGTAAACCAGCTTGGCTTTGCGGATAAGATGAGCCATATCTCCACAGGCGGCGGCGCTTCCCTTGAATTCTTAGAGGGTAAAGAACTCCCCGGCGTAGCGGCGGCGGATGACAAATGACCGAGCGAAGCGAGTTGAGAAGAGCGAAGTGAGTTTATGAAGGAGAAAGCTTATGAGTAAAGGGAAAAAAATTGGCGGAATTATTTTAATCATTTTCGGAACCATTCTTCTGGTGATCGGGCTTGCCATCGGCGGGCTTTTCGGCGCGATGAACGGTGCGATGGATGAAGCTGTGGCTGAGATAGAACAGCAGATAGAAGATGCCAGAAGAACAGGTGTATCTACCTACGGAGAGATTACTGATATCGACAGTGAAAACATGGCAACGATCGAGTTTTACTGCGAAGAAGACGGCTACTGGTATGAGACTTACATGATGGTGATGAGTGATGGTTACCAGGTGGGCAGCACTCTCGAAGTGGTTTATGATCCCTACAGGCTGAATGATTCGGATTATGTTCCCATAGTGCCGGTATTGTATATGGATGCCATGGGCGTAGTCGGCGATACCGTCCCGGGAGTAGGAATCGGCGTGGGTGTCGCATTCGGATTAGTCGGACTGCTTCTGCTGATCGTAGGCATTGTGCTTCTTGTGACCAATAAGAAAGACAAAGATTGGACGGATCAGATCAATGCGAGAAATGCGGCACACGGCATCGGCAATGTGCAGTATAACAATTATCAGCAGCCGGGCGGACAGCCTTTAAACGGTTATCAGCAGAATAACAATAACCGGAATATGTAAAAACATTATAAAAGGAGAAAATGGAAATGGCAAGAAGAAAAATCGTAGCCGGAAACTGGAAGATGAACATGACTCCCAGCCAGGCGGTAGCACTTTGTGAGGAATTAAAAGATCTGGTAAAATCTGACAGCGTAGATGTGGTTTACTGTGTACCGGCAGTTGACATCGTTCCTGTTGTGGAAGCGGTAAAAGGCACTAACGTTGAAGTTGGCGCAGAAAATATGTACTTTGAAGAAAAGGGCGCTTACACAGGTGAGATCTCCGCAGCTATGCTGGTAGACGCAGGCGTAAAATATGTGATCATCGGCCACTCCGAGAGACGTGACTACTTCAAGGAAGATGACGCTCTGCTGAACAAGAAAGTGAAAAAAGCTTTTGAAGCAGGCCTGACACCGATTCTTTGCTGCGGCGAATCCTTAGAGCAGAGAGAGATGGGCGTTACCATGGACTGGATTCGTTTCCAGATCAAATCCGATCTTGTGGGTATCACGGCAGATCAGGTAAAAGAGATGGTTATCGCTTATGAGCCTATCTGGGCAATCGGCACAGGCAAGACAGCAACCACGGAGCAGGCGGAAGAAGTATGTAAAGGCATCCGTGACTGCATCGCTGAAATCTATGATGAAGCAACGGCAGAAGCTGTCCGCATCCAGTACGGCGGCTCCGTAAACGCAGGCAACGCGGCAGAATTGTTCGCACAGCCCGACATCGACGGCGGTCTTGTAGGCGGCGCTTCCCTGAAAGCTGATTTTGGGAAGATCGTTAACTATTAAGCAAGATTTCCCGTCAGGGAAATCTTGCGCTACTTCTCGATACACTTGTGTATTGAGAAGTTTCCCGTAGTTATCTCCCGTCAGGGAAATCTTGCTTTATTAAGACACTATATGCAGTAGTTAAACACTGCATATAGTGTTTTTTCTTTGTTGGGTGTATAATTGGTTTATAACAGGGAAGAGGTAAGGGATTTTGAATGCCGATCGGTTTTTTGTGGGCGATACAGGGTATTTTTTGAAATCTTTAGGAAAAATTCATTTATTTTTGAAGTAGAATGGGTAGTAAAAATCCGAAACAGGCATTATAATTAGGGAAGTAAATTGAGAAGTTTCCCGGAGGCGTGGAGGTACTGTAATGAAGTGCAGGAAGTGTGGAGCTGTTTTGCTGGATACGGATACGTTTTGTGTGAAGTGCGGACAGAAGGTCGGAGGACCGATATTCTGTTCCAGTTGTGGCGAGCAGCTTCGGGATGAGGAGAGATTTTGCCATAAGTGCGGCGCTCCGGTGGAAGAGGATGAGATTCCGCTGAGCGAGCAAAGGACGGTGGACATCCCATTCGATCTGATAGAGCAGGGAATCCTGTTAGAGGCAAAACAGGCAATTGTAAAGCGGCCGGAGGCGGAGAGGCATGATAGAAGGAGCGCGGAGGGCTATGGCCGTCCTGGAGCGGAAATGGCGGCCGGCTCCGGGCAGAGCCAGGGAGAGCCCCGGGGTTACTCTTATCCGGGGACGGAGATACCGCCGGTAAGAAATGAGAAGGTGCCCTCCCGCTATGAGGAAGATTACGGCGAATATGAGGAGTATGACGAGGATGAGGAGGATGATGAAGATTCCGGCGGTGCGGGAATGAAGGCCGTTACGATCATTCTGGGCATTATTGTCGTGGCCGTGATGCTGACGGTCGGGTTTATCCTGTGGCAGCGCAACTCATCCTCCCGTTATGAGAGGCCGGAGGAAGAGACCGAACAGGGAGAGGACGGCCCGGAAGATAACCAGGGAGGAGATGACGGGGACGACGGAAAAGAAACCCAGGGAAGAATCCAGATCCTTTCCAATGTCAACGTCCGCAATAAACCGACAACGGAGGGTTCCGAGGTGCTGATGGTGGCAAAGCAGGGCGAGACTTACGAGTATTATGAGCTGGTGGATGAGGCATGGTATCATATCAGGCTGGAAGACGGCGGTGAAGGGTATGTCTCCGAAAAATATGTGGAGGATTTGCAGTAAGAAAAAGGTAATTTTCGCGGTACGGTCAAAATTTTGGTTTCGGACAGGGTATTTGCGGGAATATATCATATAGAATAGAGGAAGAGGAGAAGAAAAATGAGCAAAAAACCGGTAGTTTTAATGATTCTTGACGGCTACGGCTTAAACGACACGAAGGAGCACAATGCTGTGGCAGAGGCGGCTACGCCTGTGATGGATAAGCTGATGGCGGAATATCCCTTTGTGAAGGGCAACGCCAGCGGTATGGCGGTAGGACTTCCCGATGGTCAGATGGGAAATTCCGAGGTAGGACATCTGAACATGGGAGCGGGACGTATCGTATATCAGGAACTGACAAGAATTACAAAAGAGATTCAGGACGGTACTTTTTTTGAGAATAAGGCTCTGATGGATGCGGTAAATAACTGTAAGAAAAATGACAGCGCGCTCCACTGCTTCGGCCTGTTGTCCGACGGCGGCGTACACAGCCACAATACTCATCTCTATGGGCTTTTGGAGCTGGCAAAGCGCAACGGCCTTGAAAAAGTTTATGTGCATTGCTTCCTGGATGGGCGTGATACGCCTCCTGAGAGCGGAAAAGGCTATGCGGAAGATCTCGAAGCCGAGATGGCAAAGATCGGCGTGGGCAAAATCGCTTCTGTGACGGGGCGTTACTACGCGATGGACAGGGATAACAACTATGACAGAGTGCAGAAGGCGTATGCGGCTCTGACAAAGGGCGAAGGAGAGACGGCGCAGAGCGGTCCCGCAGGCATTCAGGCATCCTATGACAGAGAGGAGACGGATGAGTTTGTAAAGCCTACCGTGGTGGTGGAGAACGGCGCGCCCGTGGCAACGATTCAAGATGGAGATTCCGTTATTTTCTTCAACTTCCGTCCTGACAGGGCAAGGGAGATCACCAGAGCGTTCTGTGACGATGATTTCAAGGGATTTGAGAGAGAAAAACGTCTTGATCTTACCTATGTGTGCTTCTCCGATTATGATCCTACCATTCCGAACAAAAAGGTAGCCTTTGAGAAGATTGCGGTGACCAATACTTTTGGCGAGTGGCTTGCGGCAAACGGTATGAAGCAGGCAAGAATTGCCGAGACGGAGAAGTACGCCCATGTAACGTTCTTCTTCAACGGCGGCGTGGAGAAGCCCAACGAAGGGGAGGACAGGATTCTTGTGAACTCTCCGAAGGAAGTGGCTACCTATGACTTAAAGCCGGAGATGAGCGCCTATGAAGTGTGCGACAGGCTCTGCGAGGCGATCACAGGCGGTCAGTATGATGTGGTGATCATCAACTTCGCGAATCCCGACATGGTAGGTCATACCGGCGTGGAGGAAGCGGCGATCAAAGCGGTGGAAGCGGTGGATTCCTGTGTGGGAAGAGCCGTGGAAGCGGTGAAATCCGTGGACGGCGTGCTGTTTATCTGTGCGGACCACGGCAATGCGGAACAGCTTGTGGACTATGAGACGGGAGCGCCCTTTACGGCCCATACCACAAACCAGGTGCCTTTCATTCTTGTCAACTATGATGAGAAATACACGCTGAGAGAGGGCGGATGCCTTGCGGATATCGTGCCCACGCTGATCCGGATTATGGGAAAAGAACAGCCGGCTGAAATGACAGGGAAGTCGCTGCTTGTGGAAAAATAATTGTTTGACAGTGTAATATGATTGGGGCTGTGAAAAAAAGGAGTTGAAAACTCCAAACTTCACAGCCCCTTTGTTTTGTAGAATAATTTAAGCGAAAAATCCCCAAAAAGGATATAATTCC
>JAAWOG010000099.1 GCA_022799355.1 Lachnospiraceae bacterium
ATAAGAACAGCAGATGCCTGTACGGTGCACAAGACAAGTGGCAGACGCAGAGCGGCTGAAACTTTGTCTTCGGGTATGGTGCACCGGAAAGGCATCTGCCAAACCGGAATAAAAAAATATATCAGGAGGATTGTGTTATGACAGAATTACAGATGCCAAGGAAAGTTTTACAGCTTAATATGGAGACGCAGCTTGCGATGCTGGCGGAGCAGAAGTATGGGAAGGGGCTGGCTGACTGTACGGATGCGGAGCTCTATTATTCCATTTTGGAGCTGACGAAGGAGATGACCGAGGTCACGGAGGAGATCACGGGGGAGAAGAAGCTTTATTATATTTCGGCGGAGTTTCTGATCGGAAAGCTTCTGTCCAATAATCTGATCAATCTGGGAATTTATGAGGAACTGGAAGAGATCCTGAAAAAGTATGGGAAGGAACTGTCGAAGATTGAGGAAGCGGAGCCGGAACCGTCCCTCGGAAACGGCGGACTGGGACGTCTGGCGGCATGTTTCCTGGATTCCATCGCGACGCTGGGGCTGCCCGGGGACGGTATCGGGCTGAACTATCACTTTGGGCTGTTTAAGCAGGTTTTTAAAGACAAACTGCAGGAGGCGGAGCCCAACGAGTGGATGGAGAAGGACAGTTGGCTGAATAAGACGGAGACCACGTTCGATGTGTCATTCGGGGATCTGACGGTAAAGTCAAGGCTTTATGACATCGATGTGGTCGGATATGACAGTGGTGTCAATAAATTGCATCTGTTTGATATTGAGTCCGTGGATGAGAGCATTGTAAAAGACGGCATCAGCTTTGACAAGGAAGAAATCGAGAAAAACCTGACGCTGTTTTTATATCCCGATGATTCCGATGAGGCGGGAAATCTTCTCAGAATCTATCAGCAGTATTTTATGGTCAGCAACGGCGCGCAGCTTATTTTGCAGGAGCTGAAAGAAAAGAAGCAGGATCTGAGAAAGCTCTATGATCACTGTGTGATCCAGATCAATGATACCCATCCCACCATGGTCATCCCGGAACTGATCCGGATACTGGTGGAGGATAAGGCGTTCACCATGGACGAGGCGATCGATGTGGTGAGCAAAACCTGTGCTTACACAAATCACACGATTCTGGCGGAGGCGCTGGAAAAATGGCCGCTGAAATATCTGGAGAAAGTGGTGCCTCAGCTTGTGCCGATTATTAAGGAACTGGATAAGAAGGTAAGGGAGAAATATCCGAAGAACAAAAATGTATGGATCATCGATAAGGACGAGAAGGTGCACATGGCGCACATCGATATCCACTACGGTTTTTCCGTGAACGGCGTGGCGGCAATCCACACGGAGATTCTGAAAAACACGGAGCTCCATGATTTTTATAAACTTTATCCGGAGAAGTTCAACAACAAGACCAACGGTATCACCTTCAGAAGATGGCTGTTGTCCTGCAACAGGGAACTGGCGGCTTATATTACGAGCCTGATCGGAAAGGGCTACAAGAAGGATGCGGATAAGCTGGAAGAGCTGCTTGCCTTTGAAGAGGATGCGGCGGTACTGGATAAGATTGCCGAGATCAAGCGGACAAAGAAGCAGGAGCTGGTGGCTTATGTGAAGGAGATGGAAGGTGTTAACCTTGATCCGAATTCCATTTTTGATATCCAGATCAAGAGGCTTCACGAGTACAAACGGCAGCAGATGAATGCGCTGTATATCATTCATAAATATTTGGAAATCAAGGGCGGCAAGATTCCGAAGAGGCCTCTGACCTTTATTTTCGGTGCGAAGGCGGCGCCCGCTTATGTGATCGCGAAGGATATTATTCATCTGCTTCTGGTGCTGGAAGAGATCGTAAATAATGACAAGGATGTCAGTCCTTATATGACGGTGCTGATGGTGGAAAACTATAATGTCAGCTATGCGGAGAAAATTATTCCGGCGTGTGATATCTCCGAGCAGATTTCTCTTGCCTCTAAAGAGGCTTCCGGTACCGGCAATATGAAGTTTATGCTGAACGGTGCGGTGACGCTGGGGACGGCGGACGGCGCAAACGTGGAGATTCATGAGCTGGTGGGAGATGACAATATCTATATCTTCGGGGAGGATTCCGATACGGTCATCCGGTATTATGAGGATAAGAAGCAGGGGAAACCGGGTTATGTCTCCAAAAAGTATTATGAGAAGAGCAAGGTGATCAAAGAGGCGGTGGACTTTATCGTCGGGAAACAGGCCATGGCGGCAGGCAATAAGGAGAACTTAAAGAGGCTGCATGACGAACTGCTTAACAAAGACTGGTTTATGACGCTGCTTGACCTGGAGGATTATATCCGGGTGAAGGATCAGGCCTTTGAGGACTATGAGGATCGGACGAAGTGGAAGAAGATGATGCTGCACAATATTGCGAAGGCGGGCTTCTTCTCCTCCGACAGGACGATTGAGGAGTACAACAGAGATGTCTGGCATCTCAGCAAAATGATGTAACACGGACGGGTTGCGGTAAATAAACAACAATAATGATGAGGGATATTATGAGGCGAAGCGGCGTATTGTTACCGGTTACGAGTATTCCGTCGAAGTACGGGATCGGTGCCTTTTCAAAAGAGGCATATGAATTTGTGGATTTTCTGGAGAGGGCAGGGCAGTCTCTGTGGCAGATACTGCCGCTGGGACCTACCGGTTACGGCGATTCGCCTTATCAGTCTTTTTCCACCTATGCGGGGAATCCCTACTTTATCGATTTGGAGAAACTGATCGAGGCGGGATGGATCACAGAGGAGGACTGCCGGGAAGGTGCTCTGAGCAAAGAGGACGGCGGAGATGAAAAGTCCGAACAGGAAAGTCCGGAAAACTATTTGGAACAAAGATATGTGGACTATGGGAAGATTTATGAGACCAGATTTGACATCCTGAGAAAAGCATATCGGAACAGCCATATCGAATCCGATGAGGCATACGCGGCTTTCTGTGAGAAAAATGCTTACTGGCTTGAAGATTATGCGCTGTACATGGCTGTGAAAAATGCTTTCGGCGGGAAGAGTTTCAGCCTATGGGATGCGGATATCCGTTTCAGGGAGCCCGGGGCGATGCGCCGGTACCGGGAGGAGTATGCGGAGGAGATCGGGTTTATCCGGTTCCAGCAGTTTTTGTTTGAGAAACAGTGGCTTGCGTTAAAAGAGTATGCTAATGAGAAAGGCATCCGGATCGTCGGAGATATTCCGATCTATGTGGCATATGATTCGGCGGATGTCTGGGCTTCTCCGGAGTTGTTTCAGCTGGATGAGAATTTTTTGCCGACGGCCGTAGCGGGCTGCCCGCCGGATGCGTTTTCGGATACGGGACAGCTTTGGGGGAATCCTCTGTACCGCTGGGAGTACCATGAAGAGAGAGGGTATGACTGGTGGATAAGGCGGATTTCGAGATGTTATGAATTATATGATATTTTGCGGATCGATCATTTCCGGGGATTTGATGAGTACTATTCCATTCCCTATGGAGATCCTACGGCGGAGTTTGGGCACTGGGAGAAAGGTCCCGGTTACGATATCTTCCGGGTGATGAAAAAGGAGCTGGGCAAGCGGGATGTGATTGCGGAAGATCTGGGATTTCTGACGCCTTCCGTGCTGCGGCTTGTAAAAAAGAGCGGTTATCCGGGAATGAAGGTGCTTTTGTTTGCCTTTGACGGAGGATCGGACAGCGAATATCTGCCCCATAACTATGGGAAGAACGCGGTGGTTTATACGGGAACCCATGATAATGATACGATTGAAGGCTGGCTTGGGAGCGCGAAGAGAGCGAGCGTTTCTTTTGCCATGAAATATCTGGGGGTAAAACGGAGAAAGGATATCCGGGAAGGGATGATCAGGGCGGCGCTTTCATCCGCCGCGGATACGGCAGTCATTCCCATACAGGATTATCTGGGGCTGGACAATGGGGCAAGGATGAATCTGCCTTCCACACTGGGGACAAACTGGAAGTGGAGGCTGCTGCCGGGAGAACTGACCGGGGAGCTGGCGGATAAGATGGCTGAGCTTGCCGGATTATATGACAGGCATTAAATAAAGTTTACGGGATGTTTAAGAGAGGGATTCTGCAATGAAAAAGGTTTCTTACGGAAAAATTGTGGAGGCAGGGCAGGAAGGGACAACGGTTTTTATCAGGTTTGAAAACGGGGAACTGGAAGTAACCGCATACACCGATTTTATCATCAGGATATTTTCCGATCTCTCGGGTGTGCGCCCTGCGTCCCATGGGATAGAAGGAGATAAAAAAACTGACATATTCGTCAGGATGGAAGAGAGTGAAGGCTGCGTGACGGTTTCCACGAAGGAGCTGACCGTTAAGGTCCGGGATGGAGCCGGCTGTGATTTTTATGATAAGGACGGGAAAGCGCTGTGTATGGATTATCCCGGGGAGAGAGTGCCGGCAAAGAAACTTTCCGACCAGATGCGGCAGCTTATGGAACAGGAGGGGCACACCGTGGAGGACAGCGGGGCGGAGCACCGGATTCAGGTTGTAAAAAGGATGGACCGGGGAGACTGTTTCTATGGACTTGGGGATAAGACAGGCTTTCTCAACAAGCGGGGGTATGAGTATGTATCCTGGAACACCGATGATCCGAACCCTCATGTGGACTCCTATAAATCTCTGTATAAGAGCATACCGTTCTTTATCACATTAAAACAGGACGGCGTGTTCGGGCTCTTTTTTGACAATACATACAGGACATTTTTTGACTTCGGAAAAGAATCCGATGACTACTATTTCTTTGCTGCGGATGAAGGGAATCTGAATTATTATTTTATCGGCGGAGATTCCATGCAGGATGTGGTGAAGGGATATACTTACCTGACAGGCAGGGCGCCTCTGCCTCAGCTCTGGACGCTGGGGTATCATCAGTCACGTTGGGGATACTGTTGTGAGGAGGATGTCCGGGGGATTGCGGAGAACATGAGAAGGCACAAAATCCCCTGTGACGCAGTCCATCTGGACATCGACTATATGCGGGGATACAGGGTGTTTACGGTGGATAAGGAGAAATTCCCGGATATCAAGGGGCTGACAGAGGATATGGGCAGGATGGGGATGCGCCTTGTGACGATCATCGATCCCGGTGTCAAGAAGGACGCAGGATATGCGGTCTATGACGAGGGCGTGGAAAAAGGGTATTTCGCGAAAACGCCGGAGGGTGAAATTTATGAGAATGTAGTCTGGCCCGGCGCGGCGGTATATCCTGACTTTGGCAGGGAGGAAGTCCGGAAGTGGTGGGGAGAAAATCACAGATATCTGGTGGAAAACGGTATTGCGGGTATCTGGAATGATATGAACGAGCCTGCCAGCTTTAACGGGGAACTGCCGGAGGATGTGGTATTTTTCGAGGAGGAGAGAAAGACCTGTCACAGCGAGGTACATAATGTTTACGGCCACAATATGGCAAGGGCGACTTATGCGGGGCTGAAAGAGCTGACCGGAAAACGTCCCTTTGTGATTACAAGGGCATGTTACAGCGGCAGCCAGAAATATACGATCGGATGGACCGGCGATAACCAGAGCCTTTGGGCGCATCTGCAGATGGCGATCCCCCAGCTCTGTAATCTGGGTGTGAGCGGTATGCCCTATGTGGGGACCGATATCGGCGGTTTCGGGGCGGACACAACGAAGGAACTTCTGTGCCGCTGGATCGAACTGGGAAGCCTTTCACCGTTTTGCAGAAACCACTGTTCCTTTGGAAACAGAGTGCAGGAGCCATGGACTTTCGATGAGGAGACTACGGAGATTTACCGTAAATATCTGAAACTGCGGTATGCACTGCTGCCGTATCTGTATGATCTGTTCCGGCAGGAGGAGGAGAGCGGGCTGCCGCTGATGCGTCCGATGGTGCTGCAATATGAGAAAGATGCGGAAACCCGGAATATGAACGGACAGTTTATGATCGGGGATAGCCTCCTTGCGGCGCCGGTGGTGGAACAGGGTGCCACAAGAAAGATGGTATATCTGCCGGAGGGCGATTGGTATGATTACCAAAGCGGAGAAAAGCTGGAAGGCGGACGGTATGTGATCAGGAAGGCGGCGCTGGAGGAATGTCCGCTGTTTGTAAAGGCAGGCAGTATCATACCTCACTATCCGGAGATGGATCATGTGTCGAAGGAGAAGGATAAGGAACTGATCCTGCGGGTTTATCCCGGGGAGGGAGAGTATCTTCATTATCAGGATAACGGCGAGGATTTTGCGTATCGGGAAGGCGCATATAATCTGTATCATGTGGTCTGGAAAGACGCTAAGGCGGTGGTCACGCTTACACATCGGGGATATGCGCCGGTCTATGAAAAAGTTCTGGTGCGGTGCGGAGAAGATGTGTGGGAAGCGGAGATTTTATAAAGAGCGATGCCGGCTGCCGGCACGGGCTTTCCGGTGAAAGGGGTACGCCGTATAGGAAATAGCGAGGTTTTAAAATGCGACGTAATGATGGCGGCTGTAAAAGTTCTTGTGTGAGAAAAACTGCGGTTTTGTTTATGTTATGCATACTTGCAGGGCTTTTCATGGCGGGGTGCGGAAGTGCGGAAAACAGGTCAGGGAAAACCATGATCGATCACGCAGAAAGGCAGACGGCGGTGGAACCGATGGAAGAGCCTGCCGGGGAGCGGGCGGCAGAACCGGAAAAGGTGCCGGAAGCCGCCCCGGGATTATCCGCTGAGGAGACAGACGCTTATGAACAGATGGCTCTTTATATTCAGGAAGGGTTTCGCGTTTATGGAATCGAAGGTGCTTATCAGGCTTATTTTGGACCGATAGAAGGGGAAGAGAAGTCATTTTTCTGTGATATCTTGCTGGAGGGAGAGGAGGAGCTGTGGAGGGAGCGTATTTCTTATACGGTGGATGAAGAAAATGCCTGGTATACCTTTGAGGGACAGTATGAGCCGCTTTTTTCCGGCGATTCGTTTTGGATGTTGGATGAGGATGATTCCTATGCTGCGGATTTAAAAGAGAATTACCGGTATGAGGTCCGGATTGCAGGCAGGACGGATTTGCCGGCAGCCATCCACTATGATTCGGAGGGCGGACCAATCGAAAAAGACATAGGAAAGGAAGTTCCTTTCAGAGATATGGCATCCGGTTATGGTTACTATGTGCATCCGATGCTGTATACTTATCAGGACGAAAGGCTGGATATCAGCATCACCATTGAATATCCATATATTTCGCTGTCGGATGAGGATCTCGAGGAGACGGTTAATGAAGTGTTGAGAGATGCCTTTTTCTATGGCTATTATTCCGATGACAGATTGTACCCGGAAAAGAGTATGTATACTTTGATCGGCAGAACCTATTCGGTCACCAGAGAAGATGAGAGGTACTTTTCCGTCCGCATCTATGAAGGCAATTATATGCGCGGTGCCAATCATCCGAATGAATGGGAGACGGGTGTTACCATTGATCTGCAGACAGGGAAAGTGCTTCATCTGGAGGATGTGATTGGAAAAGGGCGGTCGGTGAAATCATTGCTGGAGAGCGGAGTTTTCGAGAGCCTGATCTCATGGGAGAACCAGTCGACGCAGGAGTGGATCGACGAGTTGCACCTGAGGGAAGATGAGCCGCCGGGCGAGTATGATTCCGGTTTTTATTTATTGGAGGACGGGATAGGGATCATTACTTCTACGGGCAGATATTATAACTGCCTGGAGGCGAAGTTTGAGGATTTGGGAATGGACGGGATCTAAGGCGGGCAGGGAAAGCAGCCGGCTCATTTCGGACCGGTCAGCCCTCGGAAAATACCTGTCTCGACAGATAGGAGTTATGATATCTGACATCCTGTGTCACATCCTCGGAAAACCAGTCAGGCATACGAAAGGCATTTGCGGCTTCTTCATTTGGAAATTCGACTTCCGCGAGAAGAAGGGACGAAAAGGGCGGCGCGAACTCATCCAGTTCTACGGTGAGGGAAGCGCCGTTTAAAAGTGACAGGCATTCCGGGTTTATTTCTTTTTCCGACAAAGGTATCAGGTATCTTTTTTTGGAAATGACATTACCGTCAGCTTTTGGCAGCAGATGATCGTAAGCATTTTTGTTTAATGGAAGGTTGTATTCTTCCCTGCTCATCATGCCGCTTCCCTTGTAAGTCATATAGTATTCTTCATCCTGTCTGCGGATGCGCACGACAGGTTCCGTGCATAAATAAGCCTGTTCGATCAGATGATAAGAACAGGTATCTAAATTTTCGGGAATATGTTTCAGTAAAAATTTGCGTTCGATTTCCATATAAGTCTCCTTTTGTTTGTCATGTGAAAAGCATACCATATTTTTGCGCATACTGAAAGAGTCATATCTGATTTTCCAGGATATGTGTAACAGTGCAGCCGAAGGGCTGAACTGTTACGGATATGTTGTGCAGATACAATGAAAAATACCCGGGTGGAAATAATTTACAAAATTTTCACATCAAATCCATTGGATTACAGTTCATAAAATGGTACACTGAACATATCAGTAAAAGTACCGCGGGGGACAGGCGCCCGGGCGGAAGGTCACAGGCGGCAGCCGAAGGCGGGACTGGAATGGAGGATAACTGTCATGAATGATATTTGTGTATTTTTCGGGGAGGGTTATGAGGAAATAGAAGCGCTTACCGTGGTGGATATCCTGCGGCGGGCGTCGATACCTGTCAAAATGGTTTCGATTACGGGGGAGAGGGAAGTGACAAGTTCCCATCAGATTACGGTAAAGATGGACTGCCTGTTATCGGAAGTGGATTTCGACAAGGTGGAGATGATCGTACTGCCGGGTGGTATGCCGGGGACAAAAAATCTGGAGGCGTGCGAAGCCCTGATGGAGCAGGTGGATGCTTTTGTGAAAGCGGACCGCCCTGTGAGTGCTATCTGTGCCGCCCCGAGTATTTTGGGACACAGGGGGCATTTAAAGGGCAGACAGGCGTGCTGTTTCCCTTCTTTTGAAGATCATCTGGAAGGAGCGGAGGTGCTTGAGGAACCCAGCGTTGTGTCCGGGAACATCACAACAGGGCGCGGCATGGGCGCGGCGATACCTTTTGCACTGGCTGTTTTAGAACGGTATCAGGGAAAAGACGCGGCACAGGCAATGGCGGATAAAATCGTATACCAGGGATAAATTTCAGAGGCAGGACAGACGAGAATAATTGCGGAAGCAGTATAACAAAGATAGAACAGGATAAAAATACAATATGAATATTTTGTTTTTTTTAAAACCCAAAGGCGAATGTGTGTATGTATATGATGATGATTCATTAAGACAGGTGCTGGATGTGATGGAAACCCACAGATTTGCATCCATTCCGATGATCTCCAGGGCAACCGGTGCCTATAAGGGGACGATCACGGAGGGAGACCTCCTCTGGGATATCAAAAACCGCTGTGATCTGAACTTACATAAAGCGGAAGATATCCGTATCAAGGAGATAAAGCGCCACCGTGATAACCAGCCGGTCAGCGTGGGAGCCAAAATGGAAGATCTTATCTCCAAAGTGGTTCAGCAGAATTTCGTGCCGGTGATAGACGGTCAGAAATGTTTTATCGGCATTATCACGAGAAAAAATGTGATTGAATATTTATGTGAAAAAACAGAGAAGAAATAATACCATTCATTACCAACATATTTTGAACAGGGCTGTCAATAATAACTACAGGATAAGTCACAGAGGCTTATCTGATAACTGAAAACAGTACGAAAATATGGAGGTATGAAAAAATGGCTAATAGCAAAAATTCTTCTACTATGGCAGTACCTGAAGCAAAGGCTGCTATGGACCGTTTCAAAACTGAGGTTGCATCTGAAATGGGTATTAACCTGAAAGAGGGATATAACGGTGACTTAACTTCTCGTGAAGCTGGTTCCATCGGTGGCGAAATGGTTAAGAGAATGGTAAAGAACTACGAACAGAACCTGAAATAAGTGTTGCTGCGTAGCTGAAAAGTGATGAGAAGGAGCTGCTGCATAAATCTGTGCGGCAGCTCCTTTTCATCATGTGATCTTTATTATAATTATGCTTTTATCTTGTCAAGTTCAGTGAGATTAATACCGGACGCTGTTAAGATAACTTTTAATTCATAATATCTGTCTTTCATTTCATTATATGCAGCCGATTCTTTATCATCGATTAAAAGCATATACTTTTGTAACCTTGAAAACTCTTCAATATTCCTTTGCATCATCTCTTTTTCAGCCATACAATCACCTGTTTTCACTGGTATGGTTTACATTGATTGTTGCAAAATAAGTATATCATAGATAAAGGGTAAAGTCCATTTAATTATCGGGGTGCTTCATAACAAAACAATTGCGCTCCGTAACAAAACACTTGATTTTATCAGCAGTTTGTGTTATCTTATTCAGGTAAACAGAATAAAGAAGTTCTTCGGGGTTGGGTGTAATTCCCTACCGGTAGTGATACGTTTTCCGCATCTGAAAAACAGCGGAAGAGCGGTAAGTCTACGAGCCGTGTAAATGGCAGATTTGGTGAGAATCCAAAACCGACAGTAAAGTCTGGATGAAAGAAGAAACTGTAAAGAGAGATAATCGTACACCGGAAGCAGAAGGTGTATGTATCATGGTTTTGCAGCGATACCCCGCATATTTATGCGGGATTTTTTTATGAAGAACTCCTTGACATGCGGAACAGGAAACAGCATATCAATACACAATGCACAAGACAATTTGCAGACGCAAAGCGGCTGGAAATTTGTCTTCGGGTAAAGTGTGTTGAACATTGATATGCGGAACAGGAAACAGCATATCAATGTACAACGCACAAGACAATTTGCAGACGCAAAGCGGCTGGAAATTTGTCTTCGG
>JAAWOG010000100.1 GCA_022799355.1 Lachnospiraceae bacterium
ACGAGACCGACAGAAAAAGTTGCATACACATGGATTAGTTCAAAGGAAAAATCTTCTCCTTCTAAGTGATAAGATGAATGAGGTGGATTTTCAGGAAATATCATTGATAGATGACGGCGATGTTGCCACAGAAGATTAAGAAATAATGGAGATTTTGGAGAAATAGTGGTGGTGATTTCGGATGCTTCAACTTGACACTAATCCACTGTCAATTTTGTCCCAACTTAGCATTAGCGAACCGTACGCCCTACGAAGTTATGAGGGTTTCAGCGATTTTCACATGGGAAAAGTGAAAAAGTTTGTGACATTAACTTGACATACGTGGGGGCGATTTGTATCGAAAATAGCCTACCGGAATAAAAATGAGAAGTTTTTTGGTTAATAGCCACTTTATTCATCACCTTTGCGATGAATAAAGTGGCTATTAAATGTTGATTTAAAGAGGTTCTTTGTTAACGAAAGCGTTTGCCCGATCTTAATTTCCTTGTTTGTCGGATGATTACTTCTACAGTCAGTTCTTTGTTGAGAATGACTGAGGCATGCAGTGCTCTGTACCCATTGGGCTTCGGTATACAGGTGTAATCTTTGAATCCTTCTTTTAAGGCAGGATACGAATTACAGACAATTCCCAATATGCCATATTGCATTCCGTATTGCCCCAGGCATGAGATGATGATCTTATAAATTGGAGAGTGATTGTTGTCGGAGGCTGTTACGGCAAGCTGCCTGTCTGTTGGAAGCTGAATATCAAAATCGGCATAGAATCTTCCTTCTTTCAGTTGGTTTGCCAGATTACAGACGGCATCCAGCATAAGATCATGGTATTGTTTCGTTTTATTGGTATGCGTAAATGTTTGACTCAGGCGGAAAGAGGCAGCCAAATAGTTTTCTTTAAAATTGCTTGTACCTATCAGAATGTATTGCAAATCCATACTGTCAATCAGAGCTGAAAATCCTGTCTGCACATAGTTTGATATTTGTGTTTGCGAGGCATCCGGCAGTGCTTTTTTTGCAGTGTTATTCATCTCCTCAATCTGCCGTAATCCTGAGTGAAGCACTATTTTCATAATGGTGTAGATATTCGTACAGTCGATTTTGTGATAGGCATTTATTTCTTCCGGTATCGACTCAAGCTTATCAAGCCAATACAGATTGGGATAACTTTGCAGTTTTTTTCGTATTTTCAGAATGACGGTATGCAATTGATTTTCTGAAAGAACAATATCGGGACTTTCTTCCAATAAAAGATATTCGAGGTATGTTGTATTGAATTTGATCAGACAGTAGTCTCTGAACTCTTGATGGATGAAGCTCCAGGCGTTTTCCCCATCGCGGGAATCATTTCCTATGAACACAGTAGGATTTTCCAGCAGATGTTTTCTGAGGATATGATACAGATCGGGCCGATTTCTCAGATGCTCCCATTGCAGCTCCAGATCACGTTCGTGGAACAGAGCATTGAAAACAGGGTTGTTCTGTTGAGCCTGGCAACATATTGCTTCCAGATATTTTTTGACATCCTTATAGGAGCAAATGTAAAAATGATTCATTTGAGCGGCAATATAAGGTAAAACGAAATTATTGATAAAGAGAGTGAGTACCAGATTATCAAAGTTTCCGTTAAGGTTGTATTCTTTGCATGCAAGACCTTCAAAGAAGGCTCTTATCAAATCATGTTTTGTCTTAATCTCCAATGGGAAAGAAAACAGGCGGCTGTTTACATTTGCCTGAGCCAGCTGATCTGTTTCACAGTATACAGTCAACATCATCGGATTACGCAAAAGGGTGTAATCTTCGTCTGAGATGGGGTTTCCGAGTTGGAAAAGAGTATTTTCGTGAAAGGCAGCATTCACATGTTTTTCCAGGTAAGCGAATATGGCATATTCGTCTAACGCAGCGACATATAACGGAAAAAAATCATAGAGCAGATGCTGTGGATGGAGCTCGAAGCGGGAGGTTAAAATAATGATCACATTTTGGTAACGGCTTAGTGCTGTGAGTTGTCGGATAAGGCTTGTCTGATAGTCTGACCGCACTTCATTAAAGCCGTCCAACAGTAATACATATTTACATTTGGCAGCGGAGCGGTCTGCCATAGATAATAGCTTTAGTGCTTCATTGAGCTGTTCCATGGTCAGCCAGATATCATCAAATAGAAAGTTCCCGGCGTATTCCTGAAGCAGGAAATATTCGGCTTCATCCTTTGTTTTGTCGTTTATATGGTTTAATGTTACCATATTAACCAAATAGTCTGCATAGGAGTTGCTTGTTGCAAGATATTCCCATAGTGATACTAATAGAGAGGTTTTTCCCGTTCCGCCTTCCCCTGCAATTTGTATATGATTGATACCCTGTGATTCTATCCAGGGGATAAGTTCCCAGATTGTCAGGAAAGTAAACGATGTTTCCAGATTTGGGACAATTGCAGGGGAAATATGCTGCTCGTAATAAGAGAAGCGGGTGGCATGCTGATATTGCCGCAGAAGGAGTAGTGAGCGCTCTCTGATCTTTGAAGAATCAAAAGAAAAACTTTTGCATTCAACGAACATATCATTGCTTTTCTGGACAATCTGAAGGATTTGCCTGGATATCATATTATTTTGCAAAACCAGAGCTTCCCGGTTTTTCAGAATTTCAGATTCGATATGATCCAGAATGCAGTGGGTAATTTGCTTGATCGGAACCGTTGTAATGTCGCATTCCTGGTAAGAGTGGATTATATCGGTTATAGTTTTTTCAAAAAGTAGTTCGCTGTCGGCAGCGTTCCTATAGCAGAGCGCATTGTCAGTGGAAAATACAGTATTGATCAGTTCGGTTTTACAGCTGACAGGAAGTTCAAGATTTACTTCGTCCAGTGCCTTTTGTGTAGCACATCGGATAATTTCCTGAAAGGACTGCAGAGGTGTTGGCTGTTTAAAGGTGTCGATGCCTTTTATGATGCCTTCCGCTGCGCTGCCTGCCAGGGCAGCAGCAAAAGGAGAAACGGTGCTTAAGCTGCTTAAGGCAGCGGTTGTAATAATATTAGATATATTGCCAATGGCCTCTTTTGCACTCCAATTCATTTACTAAATCCCCCCGACAAATTCAGCATTATCTCCACACCATCATACATCTTTCAAAAGATCCAGCACCAGATATTCCTTCACACGTTCCGCCACCTTCTCCCAGGTAATATGGGAACAGACAAAGTCAAAGTCATCCCAGATTCGTTTCAGTTCCGCTCTGACAGGAGGATGCTGTTCCGGATGTTTTGCGCCGGTGCGCCGTTATTGGTTATTGTTATTATAGACCGACTCTATGGGGAAATCAATAAAATCCTGTTATGGACATGCTGTAGTAACAGTTCAGCATATAAAAATGTGTGATGGGAATGCTGTAAGATTGTCGGCGATTTTTTACTTTACAAAACAATTTCAGCCGGATATACTTATGCCTGTGTGATGATATATGAGATTTTATGTGGAGCAGTTTATCAACTTTTTAATCAGGATTATAATATATTAGTAAGGGGAGCGCCAGCGCCCCAAAGTTTGCCCAAAATGAAAACAGGAGGTTATAAAATTGAAACAAAGAGTTCTTTCAGTTGCTTTAGCATTGTGCTTATGCGTTTCTTCTCAGTCAGTGTCCTACGCATTGCCGAAAGATACATCACAACAGGAAGAGATTCCCGAGGAAAAATCCATGGAGGAAGCGGATGATGATGTTGAGAAGTCCGCTGCCGTGCAGAAAACCACGTTACGGGAGGAGGATATTCTTTCAAAAGAAACCTCAGACGAAGCTGCTGTTCGTAACGGTGATATCCCGTCCCCGTCGGAAGCCTATGAAGCCATGATTGCATTAAAGGATCAGGAGGCATATAAGGAAGGAACAACCTGGACTAACGAGGAGCCTTATTCAGATGCAAAGGGTTATTACCGTTGGAAGGGAGGTCCCCTGGATGGAAAAAATATCAGCGCCGTAGGTTGTGTGGCCTTTGCATTTATACTGAGCGATGCGGCGTTTGGCAGTCTGCCGGCAAGGATGTACTCATCGGGGGAGTTTTCGTTTGACGATATAAAGGTCGGAGATATTCTGCGGGTAAATAGTGATGCTCATACGGTGATCGTGCTTGAGGTGAGCGATGTGGGCGTGGTTGTTGCCGAAGGAAATATCAGCACCGGGGACCATAAAGGTAAAGTGCATTGGGGACGGGGAATATCAAAGGAAGAAGTGATGAGAGATACCAGCCATTATATCACCCGTTACCCGGAAAACTATGTACCGCCGGAGGATCCGGGTGCCAATGAATCAATAGCAGACGGATCTCTTGGGAGCGGGCTTGCCTGGAAGCTGACAAAAGCGGGCACGCTGACCATTTCCGGAAAAGGGGCGATGCCGGATTTTGACAAAGCTGCGGATCAGCCGTGGAGCAATTATGCCGGTAAGATACGAAAGGTTGTTATCGAGGATGGCGTTACCGGTATCGGTTCAGGCGCTTTTTGGGACTGCGGCGTTATCAGTGCGGAGTTTTCTGCCGGTGTGACGACAATCGGCAGCAATGCTTTTCGTGGTTCTCAGATGATTTCCGCGGTTATCCCAGGCAGTGTGAAAACCATTGGCAACAGCGCATTTCGAGATTGTAAAAATCTCAGTTCGGTGAAGATCAGCGAAGGGATGGAAACCATCGGTTCAAATGCATTTCGGGCCTGTACGCCCCTTGACGCCATCGCGCTGCCGGCAAGTATTTCAGAGGTGGGGGATGCGGCATTTATGGACTGTACGGAAATGAAAAGTGCCGCATTTGCTTCCGGCGGCAGACAGGTAAAGATGGGAGACAATGTGTTTACACGGTGCTATAAGCTGATGCGTGTAACGCTGCCCGAAAGGATAGACCGCATTGGAGAGGGGATGTTTCAAAACTGTCTGATGCTTGCCGGAGTGGAAATTCCCCGGGGGGCGGAAAGCATCGGGGGATCGGCTTTTGCTTCCTGTTCAGGATTGACAACAATTATCATTCCCGACAGTGTATCGACAATAGGGATAGCTGCATTTTCGGCCTGCCCTCTGAAAGATATATATTTTACCGGCACTGAAGCGCAGTGGAGGAGTATAAGTAAGCTGGGCGATACGGCATCTGCGCTGGCAAAGCCGACAATACATTACAATTATACTCCTGGTACCGGTCCTTCCCCGCTTCCGGAACCGGGTGACGGAGACAATGATAACAGCACCGGCGGCAGCAGTAATAACAATACCGGCAGTAATCATAACAGCGGCGGCAATAACAGGGATGATTCCGGCGGATATACGCCGAAAAGCCCGGAGGAGATAAAAAGGTATGCCTGTAAGGGGAAAGAGGTGATTGAGTATATCCCGGCGGGAACAAATGCCTATCAGATCGCCATAGAGAATGAGGTGCAGGGACCTTTGTGTTTTGAGGCTTTTGAGAAGGTCCTTGGGGATTATACAATTGGGAGGACGTATAACATTTATCCGCTTTCCGGCACGGCCTACGGTATGGAGAAGGAAATACAGGTTACTATGAAAATTCCTTCCGCCATTTATAAGGAGAACAGAAAGTATAAGATGATTTGTGTTACAAAGGACGGGAAGCCGATTCTTTATGGTGATTTGGATAGCAACCCTGAAACCATCACCATAAAAACAAATAAGTTCTATGCTTATGCGTTGATTTACAAATAAAAGAAAAAAGGGGTATCTATGGGAAAAATCATAAAAGGTATAGTATTGACACTGTTGTTTCTGACTTTAAGCGCGTCCACTGCTTATCTGGCGTATCTGCACTTTTTCGCGCCGGCTGAGGAAGATCTTTCTGGGGAATGGATGGCGGATCTGGATATGACAGACCATGCCGCGCTTGCGGCTTTTGACTGGCTGCGGGATATCGAGGCAGTTCCCGTTTCTTATGAGGAGGTGGAACGCCGTATGGGAGGATTGACCGTAAAGGTCAATTTAACTTTGGAGGAAACGGAACGGTCGGAGGGGACCTTTGACTGCCATATTTTGCCGGAAAGCTATGAGGCCTGCAATCAGGCTGCCTATGAGGCATTTGCCGGCGTATTTCGGGAACTTCTGGCAGAAAGACTGCATATGGCGGACTATTCGGAAAGTACGGATGAGGAAGCCATAGAAGCCCTTGTAAACGAGACCTTTGGGATGTCCACGGTTTCCTACCTGATGTCCTGCGGTCCCGCATTGCTGCCGCCTTTGGAAGAACTGCAGGCAGAATATGATGGCGGTGGTATTTACGCGGCAGAGGAGGATATTCTGATACGACGGTTTGACACAGGTGGGGCTGTCCATACGAAGATGGAATATTATATCCGGAAGGATTCCGATTTGATCCTGTCTGCGGAGGCCGATGCATCTGACGCTAACCTGGTTTTGTCCGAAGAGACAGATGCGGCTGACGCTAACCTGGTTTTATCGGAAGAAACAGATACGGCTGACGTAGATCCGGCTTTGTCCGAAAAAGCGGACGCTCTCGGTGCCGGTCAGACCTTGTCCGAAGAAGGGGGTACGCCGGAAACCGGTTCGGCTTATCCGATGATATACAGGTTAAAACAACCTGCAAACTAAAGGAATCTTCAAATGGAAAGGGCATATGGAGAAGGAAGGAGAATACATGAAAACAATCCTGAAAAAAACGGGTATCCTTATATTGACAGTTATTTTGATCTGTTCTATTTGGCCGCTCAGGGCGGATGCAGCTTTTGAGATTCCGGGGAATTGTCAGGTGCAGACGGATACCGGTGCCGCCGGTATTGTAAAAACCCTGGATTACAGTTACGATGGCAACACATATTATTCCCTGCGGGATATGGCCATGCTTCTGAAAGATACGGAGAAATCCTTTTCTCTGGAGATTACGGGCAATTCCGTTGTCCTGCACCCGGGAGGTGCCTATATCCCTGCGGGGGTGGAGAATCTCCCCTGGGAAAGTGCCGAAAATCAGGATATTTCCCTGCGGCGAAATAAATTTGATGTAAGGGAACAGACGGTATTTTACTATACGCTTATTATGGAACTGCCCACAGGCGTTTATGACTGTTTTATCATGGCGGCGGATCTGGCTATGATTCTGGATGTGGATATTACCGTTCCCGCCTCCGGTTCTCTGCAGATCCATACGCAGGAACCGCTTGATGTTTCTCCGGTTTCCCTGGAGCAGGCAGGTTATTTTTACGGCGTCAACAGCGTACTGGTGGGAGATGCCACTACCGGGGAGGTTTACTACGAATATCAGTCCGACAGCCCCTGGCCGATAGCCAGCACTTCCAAACTTATGACCTGCCTATTGACGATGGATGCCATCGCGGCAGGGCAGATCGCTCTTGATGAGGGGGTGACCGTCTCCGGAGCGGCTCAGCTGTTGGCGGCCTCGGACGATGGCGTGATTCCATTGGAAGCAGGAGGACAGATCACCGTGCGGGAGCTGCTGCTGGGTGCGCTTTTGCCTTCCAGCAATGAATGTGCCTTATGCCTGGCGGAGGCCATCGCCGGTTCGGAGGAGGCTTTTGTTGAGATGATGAATCAGAAAGCCCGGGAACTTGGACTTTCTCAGACTGTTTTTTTCAATTGTAACGGGCTGCCCTTTTATACGGAAGATTTCATTCCGGCAAAGCGCCAGAACAGTATGAGCTCAGCGGATATGTTCCGGATGGTATCCCATCTTCTGAAAGTGTATCCTCAGATTACGGATTACACTTCTCTTAAAGAAGTTACCCTGGAATCTCTGGATCTTGAAGTGCGCAATACCAATCCTCTTCTGCGGAACCTGCCTGAAGCCACCGGACTGAAAACCGGGACCACCAACAGAGCGGGAGCCTGTCTGATCACATCCCTCAGGGCGGATGACGGAACGATGGAGCATGATCTGGTAGTCATTGTTTTTGGCAGCGAGGACTCCATTGAGAGAGGGCGGGTGTCGGGGCTGCTGGCCAGATACGCTCTGAACGCTTTTGAGGAAGGGGCGGGATGGACGGAGCCCGGGACCACATCCCAGCTTTCCGAAAATCTGCCCACACACGCCGAGGCGGCGGTGGAGCGGATTATTCAGACTGCGAGAAAGCGCGCCGGTGACTAAGGCGGATTGGACAGAAGTTTAGCCGCCTTAATCGTATGGCTGAGTACTTTATATGACTGCCGGCACCCGGAATGCTTCGCTTCATGACAAAGTTCAGCCATACAATATACATGGTTGTTATGTGAAATAGTTCACTACGAGAATAGCGCTTCCGAGAACGGAAAGCACTACGCCGGTCGCCCGGTTTAACGTGGCGGCGCTTGCTTTGTTTGCGAATCTGGCGGCGATTCTCGCCCAGAGCAGAGTGAATATCACGCAGAGTAAAAGACACCGCAGATCGGGCATGCCGCCGATGACAAAATGGCTGACGGCGCCTGTGAAGGCGGTGAAAGCCATGATAAATACGCTTGTCCCTACTGCCGTCTTTAATTCATATCCTAAAATGCCGGTCAGAAGAAGCAGCATCATCATACCGCCGCCCGCGCCGATAAAACCGCAGATAAATCCCACCGCAATTCCGCTGATCAGGGACTGGATAAAACGTTTTTTGGCGCTGACCGAAGTCATGGATTCTTTGGTTGTCATCACAGGTTTCAGGATAAATTTAATGCCGAGAAACAGCGTCATAAATACCGAGAAACCGCCCATTGCGGCGTTTGGCACAAGGCTTGCCGTAAAGCTTCCGACCAGTGTGAAGAGCAGAACGGCTCCCATCATGACAATGCCGTTGCGGATATCCAGATTTTTGTTTTTTCCATAGGTGTAGGCGCTGACGGCGCTTGCCAGAACATCGCTTGCGAGCGCGATTCCGACGGCTTCGTATGCCGGAAGCCCTAAAAAGGTGATCAGCATGGGGCTGATTACGGCGGCGGCGCTCATGCCGGCGAATCCTGTGCCGAGTCCGGCGCCCATGCCGGCGATAAAACAGATAAACAGAGTATAAATCATAGCTGCCTCCTCTTAACGTTCCGTTTCTCTCAGGTAAATATTGATATTGTGCAGGATACGGCTGTTGTACCGTTTCATATTGTCGAGTTCCTCCCCGGAAAATCCGTTCAGCATGACAGAAAGGAATTTTTCCTGGCCAAGATGCCCGTCCCGGATGATAGCCGCCGCTTTATCACACAGTTTCAGGTGAGCTGTCTTTCGGTTGCTGTCTGCATATTCCTTTCTGATATAACCGGACTGTTCCAGCAGTTTGACGGAGGATGAGACCTGGGATTTGGACAGATATCGGATTTCTATAATGTCCGTCGCCGTATCATAAAGGGGATTGTTGGCTAAAAACAGCAGTATGTCCAGTTCCATCCGTGTGATCCGGTGAATTTCACAGGTTTTTTCCATGCACTTTGCATAGAGTGTTTTGATGGCGTTCTGATGGGCCCAAGGGTTTGGCGGTATCATAGTCATATCCTCTTTTTGTTCTTTTTAGAACTATTTTACAGAGAAAAACAAATTTGTCAAGTAAGAAATGCGGAAGAAATAATAATGACAAAAAAATGTTATTATGAGTTGACAAAATCAACTCAGCGTCTTATACTATGAGTTGATGAATACAACTCATACGGAGGGAAGGCATTTGAACGATGATTTAATCAAAAGAATACGGGATTTTAACCGTTATTATACTGTGTGGTTAGAAGTAATGAATAAGGAGTATTTGGAAACGGGGTTTTCATGGGCAGAATCAAGAGTGCTGTTTGAAATTCATATTTGTCCGGGGATAAATGCTACCGGATTATGCGAACACCTGAATATGGATAAAAGTTATATCAGCAGAATCCTTATGAAATTTGAAAAGCGCGGTCTTTTGACAAGGGAACTTATGCCAGGCAGTAAAGGGTTAAAAAAAATATGGCTGACCGGGGCGGGAGAAAAAATAGCACATCAGATAAACAGGAATGGCAATCAGCAAATTGTTGAGAAACTCAAAATGTTAGATGAAGATAGCTGCATAAAACTTTGCGAAGCAATGGAATGTATTAAAAAGGTTTTAAGCGAAAGCGAGAAAGGAGGAGAGCGGGAATGAATCAGGCAATTTCTATTCGTACATATAAGCCGGGAGATCCCAGCATGGTTTGTTATTTTCAATATAAGCTTTATGAGAAGCAGTATAACTTTAACGGTTTTTATGAAAAGGAAATGCTGGAAGGAATGGCGGAACTTTATAATGATTTGGAGGGGAGCCAAATGTGGGTTGCCGAACTTGACGGAAAAATGGTAGGAGATATTGCGATTATTAAAAAGGGAGCCGACAGGGCCCAATTAAGGTGGTTTGGTGTGGACTTTAACCTGCAGGGGCAGGGGTTGGGAAATGAATTGCTTAAAATAGCAATCAGTTTTTGCAGAGAAAAGGGTTATGTGTATCTCACTTTAGGTACACTCGATATTCTAAAATCAGCAAGACACCTCTATGCAAAGTTTGGATTTCATAAAACGAAGAGTGAAGCTTATAATGAGTGGGATAAAAACAGAGATATGTATCGTGAAATTTGGGAGTGTGAACTTACCTAGTACTACCTTGCAGAAATTTCGGTGAACTCAGCACCCGCTCTTTGCGTCATTGCCGCGTTGTCATCAGTCAACGATGCCACCGCATCGCCTCCTTC
>JAAWOG010000101.1 GCA_022799355.1 Lachnospiraceae bacterium
TTGCTTAGACACCGCCTATAGGCGGTACCGAAAAATGCCCCGGAGGGGTTCATCCAAACCACCGGCAGAGCCGGTGGTCAAGCCGTATGGCTGTGATTGTAGCTTAACATACAGGGGAGCACTGACATCAAAATGCTGTGTTCATCCCCATGTTCGGCAATTTCAAACAAAAAATTAATATAATTCTGATTTTCCGGCAATGGAGAAATAGTTTCTATATCATCATCCGTTATACCAAATTGTTTCAGATAACTTAAACGTATCGAGGACTCCGGAAGCGTGATAAAATTAAGAGCAGAGTAGTAAAGCTGAATATCCTTTAAAGTTTCTGCATGATAGATTGCTTTCCCATAAGCACGGGCATAATGTTTTAAATAGATACTGTCTTGTATCATAAAGTTTTTAAAACGTTCTAATGAGAGTGAACCATTCTGCATTTCACGCACAAAAGGAGTATCTGCACATTTGTCCCAAATAGGAATGTTGTGATTTAAAACTTCCTTCATAAATGACATTTCTTTTTCCTCCTGAAAAATAAAGCTTCCGGATAATATGGAAGCTCATTCAAACGCAAAAACGGCGTAAGAAATTGCTTCCCTACGCCGGTATTAGCCGACAGGTCCAGAGGTCAGGTCTTACCTTTTTCAACTTATATAGTTCCCTCGCAACACAAATCAATTTTTATTAATTTTGTTTTACTCTATACGAAATAGCTGCAAAAGTCAAGTAGAATTGTATTTTTTTCAATTTTACAGGAAAGTTTTTATGTATAAATAAAATCATTTTATGCCAATGAAAAATTTGCAGTACTGTTATAATCAATGGTAAAGAATCAATGAAATAGAGAGATGAGATGAAAAAGAGAGAGAGGAAAATATAATTGTTGAACTTATTATTTAATGATATACTGTTAACGTAGCGTGAAATGTAAAATTTCACGATCCTGATTTGAGTGCCCGCCAAAGCGGGCGAATGGGAGTTAGTGTGAGAAGAACTTCTAACGCGCACGGCAAGGGCTGTTTCGCGAAGAAGTTCTGAGTCTCACACAGGAGAATGCCTGAAACGCGGCATTCTCCGCACGAATTTGAGTGCCCGCCAAAGCGGGCGAATAGGGGTTAGAATATGAAAGTCATGGGATGATGGATAAATAAACCATAATAATCCGGATCAGGCAGTGTATTGAGGGGGATGGATATCGGAAGGGGGATACCTTTAAGATACTGAGATCGGTAAGGAACCATAGGATCAGCGGCAGGGAGCAATAAAAACGAAAGGAAGTATGACGGTGCGGGTTTTAATCGCGGAGGATGAGCCGGAACTGGCAAGAGGGTTGAAATTTCTGTTGGAAAAGAATAAGTTTTCCGTAGATACCGCAAAAGACGGTGCGGAGGCGTTGGACTATTTTCACAGTACGGATTATGATGTGATCGTACTGGATATTATGATGCCGAAAGTGAACGGGCTGGATGTGCTGAGGCAGATCAGAGAGTCTGGGGCAAAGGTGCCGGTTATGATGCTGACGGCGAAGGCGGAGATTGAGGACCGGGTGGCAGGGCTCGAAGCGGGGGCGGATGACTATCTGCCGAAACCCTTTGCCAGCCTGGAGTTTATTGCGCGGGTGAAAGCTCTTTCGAGAAGAAATGCCGGATATACGGATCTGGTCCATTCTTTCGGGAATGTGCGGCTGGATTGTAACCGCTATGAACTGTACTGTGGGGACAGAAGTGTGCGGCTGAACAATAAGGAGTTTCAGTTGATGGAGCTGTTTATGAGGCATCCGGGCTATGTCTTTTCGGCAAATCATCTGATGGAGAGGATCTGGGGACAGGACGCGGAGGCGGATATCAATGTGGTCTGGACTTATATTGGGTTCATCCGCAGGAAGTTAAAGGAGATCGGCAGCGGCGCTGAGATCAGGACGGTCCGGGGTGCAGGGTATATGCTGAAGGAGGCGGGATGCTGAAAAGGTTACAAAGACGCTTTATTTTATCGGCGATGGCGGCCTTTGGGACGGTTATGCTGGTGATCGTGATCGGGATCAACGGCGTGAATTATGTTCAGACGGCTTCTAAGCAGGATGAAATGATCGGAAATCTTCTGGTGTATGAGCAGAAGATACTGCAGGAGCCGAAGGCGCCCCCGCCGCCTATGCGGGATATGCCGGGGGGCGGTCCGGAGGCGGAATTTACCACCCGGTTTTTCGCAGTGCATTGCGATGCTGAATGGAATATAGAATTTATATCCAGAGAACATATTTCTTCGGTGGATGAAGAAATGGCCGGGGCCTATACGAAGGCGGTTTTATCAAAGGGCAGGGATAAGGGATATTATGGAGATTACCGGTATCGGGTGAGCAGAGACGGAAAGGGAATCAGTGTGTTGTTCCTGAATGCTTCCATGCAGTTGCAGTTTATGCGTTCTCTTTGTTTGGTGTCATTGGGGACAGGATTTCTTTCCCTCCTGCTGGTATTTTTGCTGGTGCTGCTTTTTTCCGGGCGGGCGATCATGCCTTTTGTCAAAAATATGGAGCGGCAGAGGCGTTTTATCACGGATGCGGGGCATGAGCTCAAGACGCCCATCACCTCCATTGTGACGAGCGCGGATATTGCCGCGATGGAGCATGAGGGGGATGAGTGGATTGCTACTATTCAGAAGCAGGCAAGGCGACTGGCGAAGCTGACAGGGGATTTGGTGGCGTTGTCGAGGCTGGATGAGGAGATGCCGTTTCCGGAAAAGAGCGACGTTTCATTGAGCGATGCGGCTTGGGAGAGCGCGGAGCCTTTTGCCGTTTTGGCGAAGGCGGAGGGAAAGCGGTTTTCTCAGCATATAGAGGAGCGGCTGATTTTGCATGGAGATAAAAACGCATTACAGCAGCTTATCTCCATTCTTCTGGATAATGCGGTGAAGTATTCGGATCAGGGCGGGGAAATTCGTTTTTATCTCGGCAGGAAGTGGGGGAAGATCCGTATGGAGGTGTTTAACACCTGTATTTTGCCGGACTGCACCCATTTGGATAGGCTTTTTGAGCGGTTTTACCGTATGGATGAGTCCAGGTCTGCCGGCACCGGCGGCACAGGAGTCGGCCTGTCCATGGCAAGGGCGATTGCGGAGGCGCATGGCGGGAGAATCGGGGTGTGCAGTGAGGACGGGAGGTCGATTGTTTTTAGGGTGATTTTTTAAGTGTTCAGAAAAAAGACACAGTTTGTTTTAAGTACATTTCAGGATACCGCATTATACTTGTCAGTGTTCACGGAAGGGACAAAGACAGGTGTAATGCGGTTTTTTAATGAGGCGAAGAGGAAGGCAGGATGGAACAGAGAGGCAGAGAAAATGAAATGCAGGGGGTGTTCCGGCATGAGCTGAAATATATGATACGGTATCCCCAGTACCTGGAGATGAAAAGCAGGCTTGCGGCAGTGATGCAAAGAGATGAACATGCGGGCGCGGAAGGCAGATATCTGATACGAAGTATCTATTTTGATAATGACAGTGACAGGGCTCTGCGGGAGAAGGTGGATGGTATTCCGGTACGGGAAAAGTTCAGAATCAGGTATTACAATGATGATCTTTCCTATATATTGCTGGAAAAGAAAGTGAAGGATCATGGGCTTTGCAGAAAAGTTGATGCGGAGATAACGAAGAAGGAATGTGCCCGGATTCTTGCGGGGAAGACGGATTGGATGGGGAGGCACCCGGTGAGGCTGGTTCGGGAGCTGTATGGGAAGATGTGCTGCCGGATGCTGCGCCCGAGGGTGATGGTAAGTTACATGCGGGAGCCTTATGTTTACAGGGCGGGGAATGTGCGCATCACTTTTGATTCCGATATCAGGACATCGCTGTTTTGCAGAAACTTTCTGGAATCTGAGCCGCCTGCCGTCAGTGTGTTGGACGGTGGGCAGGATATGATTCTGGAAATAAAGTATGATGCTTTTTTGCCCGAGGTGATATGGGATGCGGTCAGGACGGAGGGCATGCGGCAGCAGGCATTTTCCAAGTATGCGGCGTGCAGACGATACGGGTAAAGACGGGGATCAGGAAAATAGTAACGATAACAAAATTATCCGTATGACAGCCATTCGGCATCGGATATACGGATAAATAGAACAGGAGAATATATGATGACATTTCAGGACATATTTAAATCAAGTTTTTTGGAAAATATAACGGAGTTTTCGGCAATGGATACACTGATCGGGCTGTTGTTTGCGCTGGTGATCGGGCTGTTTATTTTTACTGTTTATAAAAAGACATTTAACGGTGTGATGTATTCCACCGGATTTTCGCTGACGCTTGTGGGGCTTTGTCTTGTGACAACACTGGTCATTATGGCGGTGACATCCAATGTGGTGCTCTCGCTTGGGATGGTGGGGGCGCTTTCCATTGTGCGGTTTCGGACGGCTATCAGGGAGCCGATGGAAATTGTCTATCTGTTCTGGAGCATTGCGGCAGGTATTGTAATAGGAGCGGGAATGGTTCCTCTTGCCGTGATCGGTTCCGCTGTGATAGGGGTGGTTTTACTTTTGTTTGCCAACCGGAGGGTACATGAGAATCCATATATTCTGATCCTGCATTGCAGGGATGAGGAGGGGGAGAGGCAAGCCAGGGAATTTGCAGATAAAGCGGTAAAGCGATTTGCGGTAAAATCCAAGACGGTAAATGCGATGGGAATTGAACTGACGGCGGAGATCCGCTTAAAGGATGCGGAAACTTCTTTTGTCAACAGACTGAGCGGGATAGACGGCGTGGGAGATGTTACTCTTGTCAGTTATAATGGAGAGTATATGTCCTGAGAAGCGGGAAAAGGGATGTAATATGATCACACATAAATATATAACAAAGATTGTCGGCGTGATAATGGCTGTGGCCGTCTTTGTCTGTATTCTGGCGGCGGGATATGGGCAGGAGGCGCTGCAGGCATCGAGTGCGGCTACGACAATCATGCGGTATGAGACGGAGTTATTTGATACGGACAGGATGATTCAGGTTGATATTCGGATGGAGGAGGAAGACTGGGAAGATATGCTTGCCGGCGCCATGGAGGAGGAGTATCACGTCTGTGACATTGTGATAAACGGGGAGAAGATTTACAATGTGGGGATTCGTCCGAAGGGGAATACAAGCCTGTCAGCTATCGCGATGAATCCTGATACGGACAGGTTCAGCCTGAAACTGGAGTTTGATCACTACATGGAGGGGCAGACCTGTTTCGGGCTGGATAAGCTGATCCTGAACAATAATTATGCGGACGCAACGAGTATGAAGGAGGCCTTTGTCTATGATATGTACCAATACCTGGGGGCGGATGCGTCATTATATAACTATGCGGAAGTTTCGGTCAATGGGGTATACCGGGGAGTATATCTGGCATTGGAAGCGGTGGAGGAAAGTTTTCTGATGAGGAATTATGGAACCCGGGACGGGAAGCTTTATAAGCCGGAAGGGATGGATATGGGCGGCAGAGCGCCCGGGAGAGAAGGGATGGATATGCCTGAGAGAGGCGATAAGCCGGAGGGCATGGATAAGTTTGAGAAAGGCGATAAGCCGGAGGGGATGGGTATGCGTGAGAGAAAAGGCATGCCGGAGGGTATGGAAATACCTGAGGGAGGAGGCATGCCGGAGGGAGGCTTGCCTGAAGGAATGGAAATACCTGAGAGAGGAGGTATGCCGGGAGAAGAAGGTATTCCGGGGAGAGAAGAGGCACAGGGCTTTGGGCATCCGGGCGGAGACTTCTTATCAGGAAGCGGCGGAGCGAATCTGAATTATATGGATGATGATCCGGACAGCTATCGGAAAATCTGGGAAGGGGAGGTGACGGACACAGACGGGAAGGATCACAAAAGGGTTGTTGCCGCGCTGAAAGGAATCGAGGAAGGTATGGATTTGGAGAAATATATGGATATAGATAATATATTAAAATATATGGCGGTGCATACCTTTTCGGTGAACCAGGACAGCCTTTCGGGAAATATGGCGCACAACTATTATTTATATGAGTATGACGGAAAACTGAATATTCTGCCCTGGGATTATAATCTGGCTTTTGGAGGGATGGGAGTTGGTACGGGAGCCTCCTCCGTAGTCAATGATGCCATTGATACGCCCTTTCAGGGAACGGATTTTTTTGACGGGCTGTTGGAAAACGAGGAATATCTAAGCAGGTATCATGGGTATCTGGAAGAACTTACACAGGAATATGTGTTTGGCGGAAGGTTTGAGGAGGTATATGATCGTATCAGAAGTCAGATAGATGGATTGGTGGAAACAGATCCCACAGCATTTTATTCTTATGAGGAGTATGAGGCGGGAGCGGAGATGTTTTATCAGACAGTTATCCTGCGGGCAGAGAGTATTCAGGGACAGTTGGATGGCAGGATTCCCGCAACGGATGAGGAGCAAAGAGAGGATGACGCCGCCCTGGTGGATGCGTCGGAGCTTGATATGTCGGTGATGGGGGTTTTTGAGATGGGAGGGAGGAAGTAAGGAATGTGCCTGTTGAGGTGGCAGGCAGGATAAAAATAAAATAAAATTTTACTTTGTCCGGAATGGACTTTGCACTGTCATTGTGCTATACTGATAAAAAGAGGAGGCAAAAGTCTCCTTTTTTGTTTTTCGCAGAGGCCTCTGCGGATCAGCGGGGAGGGCGTTTTCAGATTGATAATGGGATAAGGAAAGGAAGCCGGTATTATGAAGATACGCTGTGTTGTGGAGAGAATTACATACCAGAATCCGGACAATGGGTACTCGGTTTTGAAAGTGCGCGTCAAAGGGTATGACGATCTGGTGCCGCTTGTGGGGAATCTTTTTGATGTCAATGTGGGCTCGGTCCTTTTGGTAGAGGGAAACTGGAAGGTGGATGCCAAATATGGACGGCAGTTTACGGCGGATTCCTGGGAGGAAACGATGCCGGCGACGATTTACGGTATAGAGAAATACCTGGGTTCCGGGCTGATCAAAGGAGTGGGACCGAAGTTTGCCAGGCGGATCGTGCAAAAATTCGGCATGGAGACACTGGAAATCATGGAGACGGATATCCGGAGGCTTCTGGATGTGGAAGGGATCGGTAAAAAGCGGGTGGATCAGATCGCCGAGAGCTGGGAGAAGCAGAAAGAGATCAAGAACGTGATGTTGTTTTTGCAGGATCACGGCGTCAACACGTCCTATGCCGCGAAGATTTATAAGCAGTACGGGAATGAGAGCATTTCCGTTGTGAAAGAAAATCCGTTCCGGCTGGCGGATGATATCTGGGGCATCGGGTTTCGGACCGCAGACCAGATTGCGCAGAAGCTTGGAATTCAGAAGGAGGCATATGTACGGCTACGCAGCGGTATTATGTATGCACTGAGTGACCTTGCGGAGGAGGGACATGTATATGGGGAGAAATATCAGCTCATCAAACATGCGGCGCAGCTTTTAGAGGCGGAGGAGTCTTCGGTGATTATGACGATGGATCAGATGCTGAAGGATAAAGATCTGATCCAGGATACGAAGATCAGCTATCAGGAGGAAGTGGGAGCTGATGTTCGGACGGATGCGATCTATCTGCCGCCCTTTTTCTTTGCGGAGATAGGGACGGCAAGCAAGCTGAGAAAGCTGCAGGCGGCGCCGGCTTCCGACAGGCTTTTTTGTCGTCTGATGGAGGCGAGGGAGAAAACCGGAAACAGGGAGCTTTCCGTAGATGTGTCCCGGATTGAGCAGATTGTCGGGATGGAATATGACGAGGTGCAGCGGGACGCGATCCGCAGGGCGGCAATCTCGAAAGTGATGGTGCTGACCGGCGGACCGGGAACCGGAAAGACGACAACGACACAGGGCATCATTGCGGCATTTCGCGCCTACGGTTTAAAAATTTTACTGGCGGCTCCCACGGGGCGGGCGGCGCAGAGGATGACGGAGGCGACGGGGCTGGAGGCAAAGACGATTCACCGGTTGCTGGAGTGTAAACCGCCGGAGGGATATCAGAAAAATGAGGAGAATCCGTTAGAGGGCGATGTGCTGATTGTAGATGAGTGCTCCATGATTGATATCATTCTGATGAATGCCCTGATGAAGGCGATTCCGCCGGGGATGCGGCTGATCTTTGTGGGGGATATCGACCAGCTTCCTTCGGTGGGGGCGGGGAATGTGCTGCGGGATATCATTGATTCGGGCTGTTTTCCGGTGATCCGGCTGACGAGGATTTTCCGGCAGGCGCTCTCGAGCCGGATTATCATGAATGCCCATCGGATCAACGAGGGGAAGATGCCGGACATTTCTAATGGAAAGGAATCGGACTTTTTCTTTTTGGAGCGGGAGGAGCCGGAAGACGTACTGCCGGAGATTGTTAATCTGGTGAAGAATAAATTGTCAAAGTATTACAGGACGCCTTGTGCTCAGATTCAGGTGCTGACACCCATGCAAAGGGGCGTGGTGGGAGCGGCAAATCTGAATATTGCATTGCAGGAAGCGCTGAATCCGGTGGGAGTGGGGCTTCGGCGCAGTGGCATGGACTTTCGTGTGAATGATAAAGTGATGCAGATGAAGAATAACTATGACAAAGAGGTTTTTAACGGGGACATCGGCATCATCGAGACGGTGGATACGGAGGAGAGGGAACTGTCGGTACGGTTTGATGCGAGGTTGGTTACCTATGATATTTCGGAGTTGGATGAGTTGGTGCACGCCTATGCGACAACGATCCACAAGGCACAGGGGAGCGAATACCCGATCGTGGTCATGCCGGTTCTGATGACGCATTTTGTGATGCTGCAGCGAAATTTAATCTATACCGGGATTACGAGGGCGAAGAAGATTCTTGTTATGGTGGGAACAAGGAAGGCGCTCGCCTATGCGGTCAGGAATCTGACCGTGACAAAGAGAAATACGATGCTGCAGGAGAGGTTGTCGGGAGAGATGACGGCCGGAGGGAGAGAAGGTCAGGAGAAAGACAGGGATGAAGCGAAGGGGGCGGTTTATTCCTTTGCGGAATTTGAACAGAGTGAGGGGAATGGAAAGAGGCGGCTGCCTCTGGCTGCGGAGGATACGGGGGAGTATTTTGCGGAGGCGGAGAAGTAACGCTGATCAGAGGTATTCCGGGCTTTACGGCAGCAGTTTTTTGAGAAATATGGATAACATATGTTAACTGATTTCCCATATGGACCGATATAGATATATATGTAAAGTATTCTTGCTATGAAAATTTTATTGGCGGAAGCGGAATGCGGCAAACCTGCTGAAATGGATTTTGGCAGGAAAAGTCATGGAGGATAGGTCGAATATGGGAATGATGGTAGGAGCAAACGGTGTTGTTGTGCGAACGGCGAGTCCTTATGGAAGTAAGAATAACAACAGTACAAATCGTGCGCGGAAGGCCGTAAACAAAAAGAAGAAATACAAGAAATTAAATTATAATTACAGGGAGGTTTCGGGCAGGATCATCCGTGCGAAAACTTCTGTCAGCGCAAGACAGGTGGTGGCCCATGCACGCACGGTGACGGCAGTGCTCCGCAGAAGGCATGGGTGCGGGGAGTATAATGACAGGGATCTGGAGATTGCTATTATCCATGCGGAAAAAATGGTGCGGATTGCCAAGAAAAAACTGAAGAATCTGAAGTCGGAAGAACTGGCGAGGCGTACTTCTGAAATAGAAAAAGCGACGAAAGAGCAGGAGGAAGAAAACTCTTCCGAAATGGAAGGAATGCAGGCTGATGGCGCTGAAATGAGGGAGGAGGAAATCCGGGAGATGATACGCCGGATGGAACAGGAACTTCAGAAGCTGATGGCGGAAAACAATCTGGACGAATTGACCGATGAGTGCCTCAGCGGCGGCTCGAAGATGAGCGAAGAAGAGTTGAAACAGATGAAAAAGAAACACCGCTGCGATGAGATGCGTCAGATCGTGGAAGCCGATATGAGATATTTGAAGGCTATGTTTCAGCGTATGCTGCAGGAACAGCAGGAGATAGCGAGCGCAGTCACACTCGAACTCAGTGAGGCGATGACGAATGCGCCGGCGAATGTTTCGCTGCCGGCAGGAGGTGCCCCGACAGGGGTTGAGGGAGCGGCGGTGGATGCGACGGTATAAGGATGGGAGTGTTTTATTCCTGATCAGGTTGACATAATATTGAAGAGGCTCCAGAAGAAGCCTCTTTGGTATAGAGAATATTGTTTATTTGATAGTTCAGGTAAAAGCAGGAGATTTCGCAGAATTGGATATTCTGCGAAAATCT